>CALCPT010000547.1 GCA_937897265.1 uncultured Alcaligenaceae bacterium | reverse complement strand
AGCAATAAGGCGCCCGCCTGAATTTTAGTGGCCAACAGGGCCTTCTCCCTCGTCAGATATAGTTATTTTGCTATTTAAAATATAGCAATCCATTGAAGGGGTCAGCATGACCAAAAAAGTCTTTATCAAAACCTTTGGCTGCCAGATGAACGAGTACGACTCGGACAAGATGGCCGACGTGCTGAATGCCGCACAGGGCTACGAGCCCACTGACAACGTGGACGAAGCCGATCTGATTCTTTTCAACACTTGTTCGGTGCGGGAGAAAGCCCAGGAAAAGGTCTTCTCCGATCTCGGACGGGTCAAGCATCTCAAGAAAAAAGGAGTGCTGATTGGCGTGGGTGGCTGTGTCGCCAGTCAAGAGGGTTCGGCCATTGTTGACCGCGCGCCCTACGTTGATGTGGTCTTTGGTCCACAAACCTTGCACCGCTTGCCCGAGCTCATCGCGCGACGTAAAAGCGAAGGCCGCTCGCAAGTCGATATCAGTTTTCCTGAAATCGAAAAATTTGACGCCATGCCGCCGCCTCGTATTGAAGGAGCCTCGGCGTTTGTCTCGATCATGGAAGGCTGCAGCAAATATTGCAGCTTTTGCGTAGTGCCCTATACCCGCGGCGAAGAGATCTCTCGTCCCTTTGAAGATGTCTTAACCGAAGTTGCCGATCTAGCCGATCAAGGCGTTAAAGAAGTCACACTGCTCGGCCAAAACGTCAACGCGTACCGAGGCAAAATGGGTGGGCATACCGGCAGTGCTGGTGGCAACAAAACCCTGGATGGCCTTGACCACACACATTCAGCAGAGATCGCCGATTTTGCGACTCTGCTCGAATACGTGCACGAGATCCCGGGTATCGAGCGCATCCGCTACACCACTTCACATCCTAAAGAGATGACGACCCGCATGACCGAGGTCTATGCGCGTTTGCCCAAGCTGGTATCGTTTTTACACTTACCCGTGCAAGCGGGTAGCGATCGAGTGTTAGCCGCCATGAAGCGCGGTTATACGGCGATTGAATTCAAGTCGGTTGTCCGTAAATTGCGCGCGGCACGGCCCGGCCTGACCCTGTCGTCCGACTTTATCGTTGGGTTTCCGGGTGAAACCGAAGAAGACTTTGAAAAAACGATGAAACTGATCGACGATATCGGCTTTGATACTTCGTTTTCGTTCGTCTATTCACGCCGTCCGGGCACACCAGCGTCTGATCTGGTCGACGACACCCCTCAAACAGTCAAGTTGCAACGTCTGCAACGCCTACAGGCCAAGATCAATGAGCAAGCCAACGCCATTGCTCGCAGTATGGTGGGCTCAACCCAACGCGTATTGGTTGAAGGCACTTCAGCCCGCGACAGCACAGAGTTGAGCGCTCGCACTGAAAATAATCGCATCGTAAATTTTGCAGGGCATCCGCGCCTGATCGGACAAATGATTGATGTGCTCATCACCGATGCCATGACCAACACCTTCAGAGGACGTGTGGTCACGCAAGAGCAGGATCAAGAAGGCGAGCAATCGAGTCGCGGTGCTACGGCATGACACGCGCTTCGGTGAAAACATCTTCGCGTGCTCGCCCGCATCCCGTCAAACTCAACCTTGAAGGTAGCAACCAACAGCTATCAAACTTATGTGGCCCGCTTGACGAAAACTTGCGCCAACTCGCTGACGGCTTAGATCTTGAGTTAAAGCGCCAAGCCAACAAAATCACCATGTACGGTGCGCACGCCGAGGCCGCTAGCAAACTGCTATTTACGCTGCATCAACGCGCTGCTAAACAACCGATCTCGGTGGATGACATTCAATTAGGGTTGGTTGAAATTGGTGTTGGTCGCTCAGTCAACACGGCTAAACAAGAGTTTGATCCAACCGAGTTTCCACCGCTTGACGACGAGAGCGGCACCATTGCCTTACGCACCCGTCGTAGTGATTTGCGCCCTCGCACACCACGACAGCGCGATTACCTCAACAACATCCTAAAACACGACATTACGTTTGGCGTTGGCCCTGCTGGCACGGGTAAAACCTGGCTTGCCGTTGCGTGCGCCATTGACGCGATGGAGCGCGACACTGTTCAGCGCCTGATCTTGACGCGGCCTGCCGTCGAAGCGGGCGAACGCTTAGGTTTTTTACCTGGCGATCTCGCTCAAAAAGTTGATCCTTATTTACGTCCGCTCTACGACGCGCTTTACGATTTAATGGGTGCCGAACGCGTACAACGCCTGTTTGAAAAGCAAACGATCGAAATCGCGCCACTGGCCTATATGCGAGGCCGTACACTCAACCACGCCTTTGTGATTTTGGACGAAGCGCAAAACACTACGCCCGAACAAATGAAAATGTTTCTGACGCGTATTGGTTTTGGTAGCAAAGCTGTCATTACGGGCGACCCCTCACAAGTTGATCTACCCAAAGGCCACAAAAGTGGACTTGCCCACGCAGTTAAAGTGCTGAAAGACGTGAAGGGGATTGCCATCACACACTTCACAAGTCGTGATGTCGTCAGACATCCCTTAGTTGCACGAATCGTTGATGCCTATGAACAAGACGAGCAAACAAAAGCCTGAGCTCTCTTTGTCGGTGCAGTATGCCAAGGCCGAGCCACGTCTGCCACGTTGGCGCCTACGCGCTTGGGTACAACGCGCGCTCTATGCTGCGCACAACGATCAGCGCCAGTCCTTTCGCGGTGCCCACCTGAGCATTCGCTTAGTTGGCCTACCAGAGGCGCAAAGCCTAAACCACGCTTATCGTAAAAAAGATTACGCCACCAACGTGTTGACCTTTGCCTATGGCGAACAGTCAGATGGCACGCTCAGTGGCGATATTGTGATCTGCGTACCAGTTTTACAGCGCGAGGCCAAAGAGCAGAGCAAACAATTTTTAGCGCATGCGGCTCACCTGACGCTGCATGGCACCTTGCATGCGCTTGGCTACGATCACCTTAAAGCCCACGAAGCTAAGCATATGGAATCCTTAGAAACAAAGATTTTGGCGAAAATGGGCATTCACGACCCCTATCTGCTCCCTTAATCAGCTAAGTCGCGCCAAAGTGGTGCCTATATGACAACGCTTTCAGGTTATCCTAGACATCCCATCACTCTGTCTTTGGACAATGTCAGATCCCTATCCTGCTGCTGATACCTCAACCGACTCAGCCAAAGCCTCGCCCCCCCGCTTAATTGATCGCCTGCTGTCGCTCGTGCGACGCGAACCCGAAGACCGCGAAGGCATCATGACTGTGCTTGACGCAGCGCGTTCCCGTAATCTGATTGACTCAGATTCATACTCGATGCTCAAGGGCGCTCTGGCTGTCTCTGAGCAAACCGTGGTGGATGTGATGGTGCCGCGCGCCAGGATGGATTTGCTGGATGTCAGCGAATCGATCGCCGACCTACTCCCCGACATTATCGAAACCGCGCACTCGCGTTTTCCGGTATTTGAAGAGTCGCGCGACAACATCATCGGCGTGATCATGACCAAAGATCTGCTGCGCCACATGATGGATCCATCGCTCACCCTGCGGGATCTTGTGCGACCAGCAGTCTTTATCCCAGAAACCAAACGTCTGAACGTGCTGTTGCAAGAGTTTCGCAGTAAACGTAACCACATTGCAGTGGTGATCGATGAGCACGGCGGCATCACAGGTTTGGTCACGCTCGAAGACGTCCTCGAGCAAATCGTCGGAGAAATCGAAGATGAATACGATGTCGCCGGCGAACAAACTATTTTTTCAGACGGTGCGCAAGCCTGGCGAGTCTTGGCCACAACCGAGATACAAGCCTTTAATACTGCGCTAAACACTAAACTACCTGATGGCGACTACGACACTGTCGGCGGTTGGTTGGCACATGCCTTAGGCCGGATCCCGCATCGTGGCGATTTTTGTCTACACAAAGATCTGCGCATTGAGGTCATGAGAGCTGACACGAGACGTGCGCTGTGGTTGCGCGTGAAACGACGCCTGCTCAACGACAGCACAGCGCCTAATAAGGTCGACTAAAGCGTGCGCGCGTGGTGGTCGACCTGGCGCCTGGCACTTAGCTTGCTCCTAGCCGGTGCAATGCACGCCTTAAGTTTTGCGCCAGATCCCCTTCCCGCCTGGGCACTTAGCCCACTTGAGTTAATCACAATGGCTTGGCTGGTGCATTGTGTTTGGCGAGCTCCGAATGCGTTAATGGCGGCTCGTCGAGCCTGGTTGTTTGCGTTAGCCCATTTTGTTATCGGGCTGTATTGGCTGACGATCAGCATGCACACGTATGGGCTGATGCCACTGCCTCTAGCGATCATGGCGCTCACAGCACTCAGTGCTTTTCTGGCGCTCTATGCGTCATGTGCGGCAGCAATCACTCATACACTCAACGGGTCTCAGCGCTCGAACGCCGCGCAAACACCGGCCAGACTGCTTACGTTAGCCTTGGTCTGGGCCGCCGCCTGGACGCTCTGTGAATGGTTACGCGGCACTCTGTTCACCGGCTTTGGCTGGCTCAATAGTGGCTACGCTCACATTGATAGCTGGTTTGCCGGTTGGGCACCCGTATTGGGCGTCTACGGAGTCACGTTCATCACAGCGTTTGCCGCGGCTGCTCTGGCAGCGCTCGTAAACTCTGCGCAACACACGCCCACGCATCAGCCTAAAAACGCGTTGGTCGGTCTGCTCGTGCTTGCGGTCGCCCTCACGGGTTGGGGGCTCAAACAACACACTTGGACAGTCAACCACGGGCAACCCCTCGCGGTGCGGCTTGTGCAGGGCGATATCGAACAAGGCATCAAATTTACGCCTAGTCATATCCAACATACGATTGCAACACACCTCAAGCTCGCGGCCACGCCAACGCCAGCAGGCGTGCCTTCGCCTCAGTTGGTGTTGCTACCTGAAACCGCGTTAGCAGTTTTTCAACATCAACTGAGCCCAGCCAGTTGGAACGCCTGGCGCGCGTTAGCTGCTGACCAACAGAGCACTCTCATGATGGGCGCGGCACTGTTCGATCGCTCAACCAGCACATACACCAATAGCGTGATTGGCATTGATCCCACTACGTCGCTTGAAGCCCTAACTAGCGGCCACACTGCACTGCGGTACGACAAACAACATCTCGTGCCGTTCGGTGAATTCGTGCCTTGGGGGTTTCGTTGGTTCGTGAATCTCTTAGCCATACCGATGGGAGATTTCAATCGTGGGTCGACTCAACAGCTACCCTTCGCGGTAGCTGATCAATACATCGCACCGAACATTTGCTACGAAGACGTCTTTGGAGAAGAGCTTCTACCTGCACTCAACGCCAACAATTTGGCAACAGCACAACAGGGCGCAACCATTTTGGCAAACTTCAGTAACTTAGGTTGGTTTGGACAGTCTTGGGCCTTGCGGCAACACTGGCAGATGGCGCGCATGCGCGCACTGGAAACCTCACGCCCTATGCTTCGCGCCACAAACACGGGTCTGACGGGCGCTATCGACCAGCAAGGTAACACCCTCGCGAGCTTGCCGCCACATCGGGCTGCAGTGTTAGATCTCAAGGTGCAGGGTCAACGCGGGCTCACTCCGTATAGCTCGGTGGGTAATTTACCCGTATTACTCTTAGCAGGATTGGTCTTGCTCGGCGCCTTCTTTCGTCGTGACAAGCGGACCACCCAATGACACCACTCCATCTACAGATCATCGACCATATCGATGAAATAGACCCATCGTTATGGAACGCACTCGTAACGCTCAGTGGTGGGTCAGTCTTGTGTCAACATGCATTTTTAAAAGCCTTTGAATCGTCTGGCAGCGTAGCTGCCAAGACCGGCTGGAACCCCCAGCACTTGCTGCTGTGGGATACCCATGGCGCCCCCACAGTCGACCCAACAACAGCCACACTGGTGGCCGCCGTGCCCTTATATGCCAAAGGGCATTCGTACGGTGAGTTCGTGTTTGACTGGGCCTGGGCAGATGCCTATCAGCGCCATGGCCTTCAATACTATCCAAAATGGCTAGCGGCAGTGCCCTTTACCCCCGTGCCAGGTCCGCGCCTGCTCACTAGCGATGCCCACCGCCCCGCAGCGGCTCAGGCACTGCTGCAATGGGCAACTGAAAGCAAGCTGTCGTCGTTGCACGTGCTTTACACCAACGAAGCTGACACGGCAGCCCTCTGCGCCGCGGGCTGCATGCCACGCAAGCACACTCAATTTCACTGGTTTAACCGCGGGTGGGCAGACTTTGACACCTTTCTCACTTCCTTGACTCAACCGAAACGAAAAAAAATTCGTGCAGAGCGGCGCAAGGTCAAAGATGCAGGCGTCACGACCCAAGTGTTCACCGGTGCCGAATTAACACCTGAACACTGGGATATTTTTTATCGCTGCTACGCCAATACTTATCATCAGCGCGGCAACCCGCCCTACCTGACCCCTGCTTTCTTTGAGGCGGTCGGTGCAACGCTATCTGAACACTGTGTCATTGCACTGGCCTACCAAGACGAGCAAGCGATCGCGGCCTCGTTGTTATGGTTAGATACCGCCGATGGTCAACGCAGGCTCTACGGGCGCTATTGGGGCGCTCTGCGGCATATTGATTGTCTTCACTTTGAACTGGCGTACTACACGCCGCTCGAGTGGGCACTCAAACACGATATTTCAGTCATCGAGGGTGGCGCCCAAGGCGAGCACAAACTAGCGCGCGGTTTTGAGCCCGTGCAAACCCAGTCGGCCCATTGGCTGGCGCACCCAGCCTTCGCCGACGCCGTCGAACGCTTCTTAGAACAAGAGCGCACGGGCATTGAACGATACATGCAAGGGCTCAATTCGCCCTTTCGCGCTGAAATCGGCGACTGACTGAGCGTGCCAAGCAGCACCCGCTCCAGCTCTTTTACGATCTGCTTCCCGGTTGCGAATCGTGAGCAACATTCCCAGTCCCTTCACATGGTCTGCCAAACCCCGCTGAACCAGACATTTCGACGTAGGAGATACCGGACACTCTCACGTTGCAACAACGCGCCGGCAACCCGACTTGCGTAAGAGCCAAAAATTAGGCATAATCTCGCTTCTTCGCTGTAGACACACTGTGTGCTTTTTTCTCAGTGCCAAGATCGAAGTCAGATTAGTTAATAAGCTGGTTGTACAAGCTGTTAATTAGTAGGCTTTAGTTTTTTGGGGGTATAGCTCAGCTGGGAGAGCGCTTGCATGGCATGCAAGAGGTCAGCGGTT
>CALCPT010000546.1 GCA_937897265.1 uncultured Alcaligenaceae bacterium | reverse complement strand
ATTTTTTTAAAAACTTGAACGTTAAGATCGCGCTAGTTTGAAACAAAAAATGGCTGTGTGCGTGCGACAACTTCACCCACGGTGGGCCAACGCCCAAGCTGCCCCACGTTGACGCTTTCGGGGGTCCAGGGGCCGGTGCGACTTGGGTCGGTGACACCAAAGAGGGTGATTTGCTTTGCACCGACGGTCGCGCATAAATGCGATACCCCTGAATCATTGCAAATGACGACCTTGGCCAAACGTGTGAGCGCACAAAAGCCACCGAGTCGCAAGGGAGCGATCAGGTCGGCCGTCGGGACTGCCCGTAATGCGGCCGCCTGTTCCGCCTTGGGCGGGCACATGGCGACGCGTATGCCGTTGTTTTGCAGGATCCGCGTGAACGCATCGAATTGCGGCCAAACCTTCGCTTGACCTTTATGCGTCCCCGTGGCGGTTGGTGCGATCAACACAAACTCACCCGCTTTCAGACCGGCAGCACTTAGCTGGTCGTGGGCGCTTTGCGTGTGTTGCTTGGTCAAGCTCAAATGCAGGCGTTCGGGCAACATTTGCGGCTGTGCATCAATGCCCCAAGCCGAGAGGGCTTGTTTAGCCAAGGCAAAGTAACTTTGCACCACATGCAAGGGCTCGGCGGGTTTGTGTAGTGGCCAACGTAACAATAAGCTTCTGCCATCGTCGCGCCAACCAGCGCTTTTTAAGCCAGCAAGCCGAAAACACAAGGCACTTGAAAGCGAATCGGGCAAAATCAGCCCGCGCCGGTACAGTGGGTGCTTTTTGCGCCAGTCTCGTACTTCAAAGACGTCTTCGAGCAGACGGCCAGACATGGGTAAAAAGCCTTCAATCCCCACGCCCGCCAATAGGTCTTTCGCCCAGCCTCGCGCGCAAACCGCAAACGGTATATTTAACCGACGTAGCATATCGAGTACTGGCAGACTCATACAGACGTCACCCACCCAGTTCGGTAAACGGATCAAAATTGGTTCTTGTTGCATGACTGATTTAACCTTAAGTTCAGGTCATAAGGATACGACAAGTGCGCGTGCTGCCCAAGT
>CALCPT010000545.1 GCA_937897265.1 uncultured Alcaligenaceae bacterium | reverse complement strand
ATGGTTTTGCCGTTCTGGTCGTGACACAAAGCGCACTCGATGAACTCAACACGCGCTTAAGATCGCAAGGTCACGAGGCCGTCTTGATGTCGCGATTCAGACCAAATATTGTGCTGGACAGGCTCGAGGCGCACACAGAGGATCATCTGAATGAACTCACGATCCAAACCAATCAAGCAAGCGCTCAGTTGCACTTAGTCAAACCTTGCCCACGATGCGCGATTCCGGATATCGATCCCGAGACCGCGATTTCTTCGCCCGAAGTGAACGATACCCTTCGAGCCTATCGCACGTTAGCCCGGGTCGATGGCGCAATTTGTTTTGGCATGAATGGCATTGTTCATGCAGGAGTTGGGCAGACCCTTGCAGTTGGCCAACAGGCAGAGGGTAATTATTCTTTTGAATAAAGCGATTCGTTTAACGTATACGATTCTTTTACTCGAGACTCACGTCCTACGGCACCGAGTGTGTGCTACAGTCAATCGAGCGTTTTGCTCGTAACCCCTCGCGACACCTCTTAAAGGGTTCTCAGTCATGATCATGATGTTGCCCTTTCTCACCACACTCCTTGCGATCGCGTTTAGCATGCGGGGTCTACGTCAACAGGCAATTGTCACCTGGGTGATCTCGTTTATCATTTTTTTGGTCTGGATGAAATTTCACATGACCGACACGCTTAATATTTCTCTTTAGAGTTTGACATGATCAGCCTAACAAACTCTCGCAGCAATCTCAACGCAACGGTTTCGAGCCAACTCAACCTGTTGGCCTTACTCGCTATCTGGCTCGCTGATCGCAGCGTTTTACTATCAAATTGTGCTCAACGAAATCCCCTGTCCCCTTTGTCAGTTGCAGCGAGTCGCACTGACTCTGGCTGGCATTGGCATGCTGCTCAATATCCGTTTTGGCGCCTCGAATATCCACTACGCGATGATCCTAGCCTCTGCCTTGGTAGGTGCCGCAACCTCTTTGCGACAAATTCTTTTACACATTGCGCCCGGCGACGCAGGATATGGTTCAGCTTTGTTTGGCCTACATTTTTATACGTGGGGGTTTATCTCTTTTGTCGTGATGATGGTTTTTTGTGCACTGATGCTCTGTATCGATCGTCAGTCAAATAAGCAGCCGAATCGTGGCGCCTCAGGGGTCATCGTCACCGCGGTGATCGCTTTATTTTTTGCACTGGCGGCAGCCAACACAGTGAGTTCAGTGATGGTGTGCAAGTTCGGGCCCTGCCCTGATAACCCCACGCAATATCTCTGGAAGTTTTAACCCGCTCGTTGCTCGAGATGCATGGCCACTTCTTCATCGACTTGCCCACTCACTTCATTATTGGCACGCCTGCGCGTCTTGACTAATATGTTTGTCCAATTCTTGAACGCTCAACGCCTAAAGCGTCGTACCCTCGAGTCTTGAAGGATGTCAGCATTCATGCCAAGAGCTCCGCTTTGTTTGTTGAAAGCACAGTTGATGGGCTGCGTTGCCGCAGCACGTTGGCCAGCAAGACCGCCATGATGATGGCTGGAGACTCCATGACCACCAACGCCACAGCCCTGTGACCACCTGGGCTCATGTGCTGGGCATCAAGGTACTGC
>CALCPT010000544.1 GCA_937897265.1 uncultured Alcaligenaceae bacterium | reverse complement strand
GAGGCAATCGCCGGTGAGTTCCCAGACGAGGATGAGGCACCAGATATCGTTTCAGACGGAGCCGATCAATGGCGCGTGGATGGTGCGGCAGACTTGCATCACCTAGAGCAGCTGCTTGATACCGAGGGGTTGGTGGATGCTGATCAGGATTACACGACCCTCGCAGGCTATTTGCTCGAGCGCTTCGGACAATTACCGGTGGCTGGTGATCAGTGTGAGTTTGCTGGGCCGCATGCGCGCTTCAACTTTGAAGTGTTACAAATCGATGGTCGCCGTATTGCACAGGTGCGTGTTAAAAAATTAACGCAGGCTGTTGACCATACTGTGCAATAGTGTGGCCGGCGCACGGCTTGTGTTGGTGAGCTTTTTGTCTGACCTGTGCGTACAGACGATTGAAGCTTAATGCGCCCTGAATCAGGCGCGATCTAAGTCGAACAGGCTCGGGCCGTCTTCGTCGATCACCATCCAGCCACCGCGTGCGCTCTCGCCGCTATCAAGGTGATCGCAATCCCAGTCGGGTAACACCCAGCGCTCGCAGCGATTGCCATCTACTGAGAGAACGTTACGACCAGGACGGTGTGTGTGTCCGTGAACAACCATTGAAACGTTGGCTGCGCGGATGGCAGCAGCCACCGCATCAGCGTTGACGTCCATAATCTCGCTGCTTTTATTTTGGTTCGCAGCCATACTTTCGCCTCGCGCTTGAGCAGCTAGCGTGAGTCGTTCAGGAATGCTGCGTGCCAAAAAGCCAGACTGCCATGCGGGATTGCGCACCATTGCGCGAAACTGCTGGTAGGGCAGGTCATCCGTGCAGTACTCGTCACCGTGGCTCAGCAACATGGTGCGCCCACCAATGGTGACTAAAACCTGCTCGGGTAACAAACGGGCGCCCAGGCCAGCGGCCAAGGCTTCGCCCATCAAAAAGTCGCGATTGCCACGACCTAGCCACACCGGAATCTTGGCTGCACATGCTTTGATGGCCATCAAATCTTGTGCGAGCCAAGGTGGTGCCACCACGGCAACGTCGTCGCCGATCCACGCGTCAAAGATGTCGCCTGGCAATAACAGCCCCGCAGCCTCTTTCGAGGCGAGCTTGAGAAAGTCCCGAAAGGCTTCTGAGGTTTGAACGGTGTTCTGCCCCAAATGAACATCTGAAGCGAGCCAGACCGGACCTGCAAGAGCAATCTTATTCAAGGACGACAGCCTTTGTGATGACGAGATCTGTAGTTGGCACGTTTTGATGAAAACCGCTGTTGGCGGTAGCCACGGCCTTCATTTTGTCGACCACATCTTTACCTTCGGTGACTTCACCAAACACGGCATAGCCCCAGCCTTGTGCTGTGGGTGCAGTGTGGTTCAGAAAGTCGTTATTGGCAACGTTAATGAAGAATTGAGCAGTCGCTGAATGCGGATCGCTGGTGCGGGCCATTGCCAAGGTGTATTTGTTGTTTTTCAAGCCGTTGTTGGCTTCGTTTTCAACGTTAGCCTTGGTTGGCTTTTGCTTCAGGCCGGGCTCAAAGCCGCCGCCTTGAACCATAAAGCCATCAATCACACGATGAAAAATCGTGCCATTGTAAAAACCGTCGTTGACATAGGCTAAAAAATTAGCAACTGTTTTAGGAGCTTTAGCGGCATCTAAGGTGATGACGATATCGCCAAGACTGGTGGTCATTTTGACGCGTGGATTGGTGCTCATTGAAGTGACGCCTTGTTTAGGAGTTGAGGTAGAAGGGGGCGCCGCCTGGGCGCTCAAACACACTAGCGGCAGCATACCAACTAGTACAAGGCTGCGCATGACACGCAGCCAATTTAATAAAATGCTCATTTGGCAGGGCCCTCGATTAGAGTCTTGACTGTACGAATTTTAGGGGTAAGGCCGGGTACCCCAGCCGCTGCAGCCCGCTGATACGCGCGCAGAGCCAAACTCATTTGCACATCACCTAAATTAGCCTGTGCCACGGCATATTTGGGATTAATCATAATCGCTTGCTCAAGCGCACGGCGGGCCTGATCGAGTTCGTCTCGGCGTACATACAGGGCGGCGAGGTTGTTCCAAGGCTCAGGCAGCTCTGGAAATTGTTGGGTAATTTCAACTAGCGTCTTTTTGGCTGCCTCCCATTGACGCATCTCAATTTGCATGCGAGCCTTGACGTAACGTAATTGCACATTGCCTGGTGTTTTCTTGAGTCTCTTATCAATGCTTTCAATAGCTTCAGGATATTTCTTGGCACCAGCGGAATCCTGTCACCGGATTTGACATTGATTGTATGATCAACCGGATCCTGGCCGCTGTGATGCGGACCAAGCAATGTCTCAGGGCTTCTGTAAGTTGCATCTATGAATGTATAGTTGCCGCCCACGCGCAAAGCACCAAGGTCGGCTGCCAGGCTGC
>CALCPT010000543.1 GCA_937897265.1 uncultured Alcaligenaceae bacterium | reverse complement strand
GCACGTGCGAGGGCCGTTCGTTGCTGCTGCCCACCCGAGAGTTCGTGTGGAAAACGTTTGGCATACGGTTCGAGATCGACCAACTTAAGCAGGGCTTGCACCTGTTGTTCACGCGCCTCTGTCGACAATTTTTTTAAACCGAAACCAATGTTTTCGACGACGTTCAAATGTGGAAACAAGGCGTAGTCTTGAAACATGAAGCCAACCCGTCGATGTTCGGGGGCGACGGTTTGGGTGGCCGATGAGAGCAGGGTGTCATTGAGGTAAATGGCCCCTGAATCGATGGTTTCAAAGCCGGCAATCGCCCGTAGCAAACTGCTTTTTCCGCAACCAGACGGGCCCAGTATGCACACAGTTTCACCCGCTTGAAGCGTTAAGCTGTAACGCTTGAGCACTGAGACAGCTCCAGTGTTTGAGGCAAAACTTAAACTGATCTCGTCAATTTTTAAAATGGTATTCACGACGCGTGTCCGTAAAGTCGAGCATGTGGGATTAAGGTTTTGGTTGGGATTTTTTTGGTGTTGATTGCGTGCGTGTTAACAGAATCACGGGCAAGACGCTGACTAAAACAATGATCAGTGCCGCGATGGCCCCTTCTTCATAGGTGCCGCGCGCCGCCTCGCCGTAAAGCCAGGTCGCAAGCGTTTCGATATTCAGAGGGCGTAGCAACAACGTGAGCGGAAGCTCTTTCATGGTCTCAACAAAGACCATGAGCGCTGCGGCAAACAGAGCAGGGCGTAAAAGCGGAAGGTCTACGCGAAGTAGTACCCCGAGGGGAGATTGACCAAGCGAGCGTGCCAACTGGTCAAGTGCAATGGGTATACGCGCAAAGCCCGCTTCGATGGAACCTGAAGCAACGGCTAACAGGCGCAAGGTACAGGCCAGCACTAAGCCGGTCATGGTGCCAAGCAGCCACAAGCCGGGAGAACCGAGCGATAGCCATTGGCGAATTTGATTGAGCCCACTGTCTAAAAGGGCGAAGGGCATGAGCAGCCCGATGGCGAGCACCGTGCCGGGTAGGGCATAGCCAACAGTCGCCATACGTGCCAAGCGCTGGCCAAGCGTGGCGCCGCGGCGCGATCCCCAATTGCGAGCGGCCCACGCTAGCACCAGCCCACTTAAGACGGTGCAGACCGTCACGGCCAGCGAGATGAGCACGGTGTTCAGGGCAGCCTGTTTAAGAATCGAGGATATCGCGCCAGTTTGATGCAGACGCAAAAAGGCCTGCCAGCTTAAGTGCGCGACCGGAATCACAAAGCCCGCTAAGATCGGCAGTAGGCAGAACAAACAGGCCACCAGGCCAGGCCAACGGCGCAGCGGTCTGGGTTGCATCGGGCGCGACTGATCGGTATTGATGAAGCGCTGTTGTCGTCGCGCGTAGCGCTCAACGGCGATCAGGCTCAGTACCAAGATCAACATCGTCAAGGCAATATGGGCGGCACCCGCTAAATCTGAACGTGTGAGCCATGTGGTGTAGATCGTAACGGTCAGTGTTTGCAGGCCTAAAAACTCTGAGGCACCGACATCGTTGAGCGTTTCGAGTAAGGCCAGAGTTGTGCCGACAACAATGGCTGGGCGCGCCATCGGTAAGGCTACCCGAAAAAATAGACTAAAGGGGCCGTGTCCTAACCCGCGCGCCGCTTCGATCAAGTTGGCTGGCTGCGTTAAAAACATATGGCGTGCGCTGAGGTAGACATAGGGGTAAAGCACGCTGCCTAAAATGAGAATCGCCCCGAACATTGAGCGTGTATCTGGCAGCCGAAACTCGCGTGGCGAGCTGTAGCCCAATATTGTGCGGATCACGCTTTGAAGTGGCCCGATTGGGTGCAGTAGGTCAAGATAAGAGTAGGCCACAACGTAAGTGGGGACCGCGAGCGGTAACAAGAGCGCCCACACCATGACTTTACGACCGGGAAACTGGAAGGCGGTGACGAGCCACGCAGCGCCCGTGCCGAGCAACACCACAACAACGCCCACGCCCAGCAACAATAGCAGTGTTGTAAGTGCTGCGTCGGGGATGACATAGCGTGATAGGTGAGCCCACTGAGTATTGTTCGCGCTGAGGGCAGACACAAGCAGAGACCCGATAGGGGCAAGCACACAGACTGCGATCAAACAGGCGAGTGCGATGGGCCAAAAGCCGGTCGCGAGCCAACTGTTGCGAGAGGGTATCAGCGTCATCGTGGTTTCGGGTTACCGGTCAAAGCCTATGCGATCGACTAGTAAGCTTGCTTCTTTACGATGCTTGGCAATCTCAGTGAGCGGCGTGAGGTCGGCCGTTAGCAAGCCAAAGCTCTCTACGGTAGGGTCAAGCGCAACACCTTGACGCACTGGGTATTCAAAATTGACGCGCGCATACAGGTTTTGCGCTGGTTGCGAAATTAAATACTCAAGAAAGGCGATGGCACCTGCTTTGTTGGGGGCGTGCGCGGCGACCCCAGCGCCCGAGATGTTGACGAAAGTGCCACCGGTTTGCGCGAAGGTTGGGCGAATCACTTGAATGGCGTCACCCCATTTGCGCGCCTCGGTACCGGCTGCGGCCGTCTTCATTTGGCCCGCGTAATAAGCGTTTGCCAAGCCGAGATCGCAGATGCCACCCAAAATATCTCGCGCAACATCGCGGTCGCCGCCAGCCGCTTTGCGGGCGAGGTTGGCTTTGATCCCACGTAACCATTGCTCAGTTTGTTCGATGCCTCGATGTGCAATCATTGAGGCGATCAGGGCATTGTTGTATGGATGTTGGCCCGAACGAATGCAGACTTTGCCTTTGTATGCAGGGTTTGCTAAATCTTCGTAATGAAACGATTTAAGCTGAAGACTTTTGTCTGCATAGAGCACGCGATCGCGTAATGAGAAGGCAAACCAGGAGCCGTCGTTGCTGCGAAGCGGGGCAGGGATCGCAGCGCTCAACACGTTAGAGTCGATCGCTTGAAATAGTTTTGACTCAGATAAATCCAGAAGATTACCGATGTCAACCACCATTAAAACGTCAGCGGGCGAACTGACGCCCTCAGCTTTGACGCGTTCGAGAAGCCCGTCTTTTAAAAAAACCGTTGCGACTTTGATCCCGGTCTGAGCGGTGAAGGCTTCGAGTAGCGGTTTCATGAGCCCGGGTTCGCGGGTGGTGTACAAGTTGATGGATTGTGTTTGTGCTTGGACACCTGCGCACAAGGTAAGCGCGACTGCGGCACCCGCAACTAAGCGTGTTGGAGAAAAACAGCGAGTCAAGTTGGCCCCAATGAGGTGGGGCGTGAGACGTTTAATTAGGCGGTCAACACACAGATAGAAACGTTGCAACATGGTGAACCTTTAGTTTCGTAGATCTGACAATCTAAATGCAAATGCGAATGATTCGCAACAAGATCAAATGGTAACACTTTTTTCTTTCTGTTGCTTTTGAGCGTCGAGCCTGTCAGGCCTTAAAGTTCACCCCGTCTCAACGAGTCTTCAGCTGGCCAAGCCCCACCATTTATGTGGCTAAAGATCCTTTTTTGACCTATTTCGGGTAATGTTGGGGCTGCGCAAAATAGCGAACAGGGCGGAAGTCATACGCCTACTTTTCAGAACAACTCATCCGGAGGCTTTTTATGCTGTTTCCCACCACAATCGTTGGTAGTTATCCACAGCCTGACTGGTTGATTGATCGCGAGAAACTGGCAGGGCGGTTTCCGCCGCGTGTGCGTGCCAAAGAGTTGTGGCGTGTCGCTGAGCCGTATCTTCAGCAGGCCATGGAAGACGCCACCCTGATCGCCATCAGAGGCCAAGAGCAGGCCGGTCTGGACATCATCACTGATGGTGAGATCCGTCGCGAAAGCTATTCCAATCGGATCGCGACAGCCCTCGAAGGCGTTGATATTGACAACCCGGGGACGGCACTCGATCGTTCGGGGCATCCGAATCCCGTGCCCAGAATCGTCGGCAAAATCAAACGTGCTAGAGCCATCGAAGTTGAAGACTTATTGTTTTTAAAAGCGCATACCACCCGTAAGGTCAAAATTACAGTGCCTGGCGCTTTTACGATGTTGCAGCAGGCGCAAAATGATTTCTATGCCTCGGAAGAAGAGGCCGCCATGGACTACGCCGCGGCCTTGAATGAAGAGATCAAAGATTTGTTTGCTCATGGTGCGGATATCGTGCAGATCGATGAGCCGTATATGCAAGCGCGCCCTGAAAAAGCTCGCCAGTACGGCATCAAGGCGTTGAATCGCGCGCTAGAGGGTGTTACCGGACAAACCGCCGTGCACATCTGTTTTGGTTACGCTGCGGTGATTCACGCTCGCCCCTCTGGATATGATTTTTTGCCTGAGCTGGCACAATGCTCTTGCAACCAAATTTCAATCGAAACTGCCCAGTCAAATCTGGATTGTCGGGTGCTTGAGTCTTTAGGGAACAAGCAAATCATGGTGGGCTGTTTAGACCTGAGCGATATGACGATCAGATCGGAAGAGCGTCGTGTAGGGAAAGAGTGT
>CALCPT010000542.1 GCA_937897265.1 uncultured Alcaligenaceae bacterium | reverse complement strand
AAAGACATTATTGCTGCAGCAAAAGCCAATCCTGGCAAACTCACTTACGGTTCAAGTGGCAATGGCGCAATCAACCACTTGGCGGGTCAACTATTTGCCGATATGGCTGGCGTACAGCTACAGCACGTTCCCTACAAAGGCGGTGCCCCTGCAGCAACTGCCTTGATGTCGGGCGAAATTGATATGATTTTTGGTGAGCCAGCCACCCTGTTGCCGCATATTGCCAGTGGCAAATTCAGAGCGCTTGCTGTGACCAGCGACAAACGCTCACTCACTTTACCCGAGTTACCCACGATTGCCGAAGCGGGAGTGCCCGGCTATGCCGTCACGTCGTGGAACGGGGTGCTAGCCCCCGCCAACACTCCTGCTGCGGCCATCAAAACGCTAAACGCAGCGTTTAACAAAGCGCTGAACGACCCAGAGATTCGCACTCGCCTCGAAAAAATGGGCTTTGAGTTAATCGGTGGTGCGCCCGAGCTCTTCTCGGCGCTAATTGAAGCGGAAACGATCAAGTGGGGCCCAGTGATTAAGAAGTCCGGTCTCCAAATTAACTAATAAATGATTGAGCGAATGAACTTGAGCATGCTGCGATCAATTGTTGGTTCGCTCGTCGTAAGCTCAATGGCTCTGCGCGTGCACTCATGATTTTTACGAGCCAAAGCGGGATCACAGATCCTACCCAAGAGCCGCAGTGGGCACAGTGGTACGTCGAGCACCTGCGCATCATGCGCACCGTTGACGGCATCACCTCAGCCGAGCGCTTTCAAACGAAAGCGCTCGGCTGGCCACCATCCCTTGCGATGTATTCGATTCGCTCACCCGAGGTCTTTGTCGACCCGTACTATCAAAAGATTCGGGGGATGGGGCCATGGCTCAATTTGATAGACAAACGCTTTTACCAGCGCAATCTTTTCGAAGGCACAGAACAGGCAAACATCATGGCACCTGAGGTGCCTGCGGGGTCTGTCTTAGTCGTGACCGATCAGACGCAGCCTGCGCTTGGTCTTCAAGAGCCAACGTTTGAAGGTGTCACGTTTACCTGGTTGCGCGCCGTTGGCCTAGATCAGTCAACGCCCTACCGTGGGATCTGTGTGATGCCTCACGCGCGAGCGCTCGACCTGCCAACGCGCGCTGACGTTGCGCTGTATATACCCGCGCAACCAGCCTAGCGCTTACACGCAGCAACACTTTCAAAAGCCATGACTTTGAATCTTCAGTCCCAACCGCGCAAGACTTTGATCGCTGGTGCAACCGGTCAGATTGGCTCGAGCGTTGGTATGCATCTAATGAGTTTAGGTGACTGGGGACCGTTGGGCCTGGCGCGTAACCCAGATCCACACTCCCCCTACCCGATGCTTACGGTTGACCTGACCGATGCGAATGACTGTCAACAGAAACTCGCTCAGCTAAAGGGCATCACGCATGTGCTGTACGCTGCACGCTTTGATCATTTTGGCGGAGAGCTTGAATCCAAAGACACGAACGTGGCGATGCTAAGACATCTGCTGGATGCGCTAGAGCACAACTCAAATGATCTTCAGCATATTCACCTCGTTCATGGCACAAAGTACTATGGCCACACCGTAAAAGAGCGACGCACACCGTATCGCGAAGACGATGCCTGCGGCAATTACAAAAGTTTTTATTTTGAACAGCAACAGCTGGTTGAACAGCGACAGCTTGGAAAAAACTGGTCTTGGTCGATTTCTCGTCCGCACGCGTTTTGTAACTATCGCACCGATGAAGCGCGCAACATGTTGCTGGTTTTGGGGTTATACGCCTCGATCTTGCGCGAACTTGGCGAGCCGTTACATTTTCCCGGCACGTCTCGCAGCTTTGAAGTGAAAACTCAATTTTCGTGGCTACCGACCTTGGCACGCTCGGCGGTTTGGATGATGAGCGAACCGCAGTGCCGCAATCAGGCCTATAACATCGTCAACGGTGATCCAGTCAGTTGGTCTGAGCTTTGGCCTGTCTTTGCGAGGCACTTCAAGATGGAAGTCGGTCAACCAATTTCGGGCACCTTCGCCAAGTTTGCCTCTGACAAAGATGCTACCTGGCAAGCCATGATCAAAAAGTATGGTTTGAAAAAAACTGACTTGCAAACAGTGGCGCAATGGCCGTATGGTGACTATGTGTTTTCACCTCAGTGGGATGTCGTCTCTGACATGTCGAAAGCACAACGTGATGGTTTTACTGAAACAATCAACACGCCAAAAATGTTCACGGGTGGCTTTGATTTTTTTCGCGAGCATAAAATAATCCCTTAGCAGGGTGGAGCAAGCTGTGTCAGCAACAACGTATACCGATGTATTAATTATTGGCGGTGGTGGTACTGGGTTAGCCGCAGCAATTGAAGCCGCAGAGCTCGGGCGCCAAGTCATCCTGCTTGAAAAAAATTCTGAGACTGGTGGCTCAACCTCGTGGTCAGTTGGCTCGATTACGGCCACAGGCACCCCTCATCAACGCAAGGCCAACATACAAGACAGTACAGACGCTCATTTTGAAGATATGGAAAAGCACGCAGGTGCGCTGGCACCGCGTGACAACCTTGCGTTACGTCGTATCTTGGTTGACAACACCGCTGACATGATCGACTGGCTGATGAAGCTCGGCGTCGTGTTCGTAGGCCCTGAAGAAGAGCCACCCCATCGCGTCGCACGCATGCACAATGTGGTGCCTAACTCGCGCTCGTTTGCCTACCATCTCACGCGTCGCTGTCGTGACCTCGGGGTCGATCTGCGTCTGAACACTGCGACGCAACGCATTGTGCTTGAAGGCGAACGCGCCGTCGGAGTTGAAGCCACTTTGCCAGATGGCACCTTACACACCTTTAAGGCGCGTCACGGCGTGGTGCTCGCCAGCGGTGATTACAGCGCAGCGGCTGACTTAAAAGCCCAACTAGCCAACCCAGAAGTTGCCTTGGTCGATGCGATCAACACAACCGCCACAGGCGATGGCCATCGCATGGCGATGGCGCTCGGCGCCTCTGTTGTCAATGGCGATATTGTGCGTGGACCAATCATGCGATTTTTAGCTCCAACACGGGCCAATCTGCTGCAACGCCTGCCACCCACCAAAATCATCGCTCAACTGATTGCCTGGTCGGCAAAGTGGCTGCCTCAGTGGATTTTGCGCCCTTTCTTGATGAGCTTTTTAACCACAGCAGTCAGCCCCTCGACGGATCTCTATCGCGAAGGCGGCGTCCTAATTAATAAAGACGGCAAACGCTTTACGAATGAACTCGATAAGCCAAATAAAGACATGGCCAAACAGCCCGAGCGGATTGGCTGGATCGTGATGGACAGCACGGTTGCCCAAAAATTCTCTGCCTGGCCGTATTACATCTCAACGGCACCGGGCGTGGCGTATGCCTACCTCGATGATTACCGACGCAACCGACCAGATATTTTTCATTGCGCACCGACGCTTGAAGACTTGGCCAAGAGTATGGGAGTCACGGGGCACACTCTGGCGGCAACGATTGCTCATTACAACCAAAACGATCGCGGCGCGCGCCCTGCAATTACGCAAGGCCCGTTTTATGCGCTGGGCCCCATCAAAAGCTATGTCGTCTTTACCGATGGTGGATTAAAGATCACCGACAAGCTTGAAGTCTTACGTACCGACGGACACGTGATCCCCGGACTGTATGCCGCCGGCTCGGCAGGTCAAGGCGGATTGTTACTTGAAGGCCATGGCCATCACTTAGGCTGGGCATTTATTTCTGGCCGCATCGCGGGACGCGCGGCAGCGCATTTTCAAGGCTAAATCAACCACCTTGAAACCACTCGTCGCCCAGTTAGCAGCGAGTGGTTCATTGGCTCACGCTCTTTGATTCGGCGAACCAAATGGCCTGTGCAACCCCGCAAACTTAGCACCGAAGCAGTCCATCTGCGCAGCCTATTGATCTGCTTTAATATCAGCCGCCTTCACCATCTGCGCCCAGTACTTCAGGATCTTGCCGCTCACCATGTAGCGGCGGTGGAAGCCTTCCATGCGTTGGACATGCGCGGCCAGCGAGGTGATGGGTCTGGCTGCGTCGGCCGAAGTGCCGAGCGACACGCCGAGGTCTCCGGAGAACAGGATGCGGCTCACCGGATCCCAGAACTGGAAGTTGCCCTCGGCGTGCAGGAAGTGCGCCGGCACCGCCCAGAGCGTGCTGCGGCCCACGGCGATGCGCATGCCGGCGTCGGACAGCCGTGGCAGCACGGTGATCACCGGCTTCAGGTTGTACTGCCCGGAGTTGCCGCGCTTGACGATCGATTCGCAGACATGGAAGTCCAGCACGAAGTCGGCCACCTTGTTGGCGGCGATGTCGATGTCGATGCCTTTCAGGATCTCGACCTTGCCGAAGGTCTTGCGTACCTGGCGGATGGACAGTGCAGTCATGGGATCAACCTTTCACGGCGCCGGCCGTCAGCCCGCCGTCCGCGGGCCGCGCGCCCGTGCCCAAGTACCTCGAGATTGGCGTGGACGCGTCCGTGTCG
>CALCPT010000541.1 GCA_937897265.1 uncultured Alcaligenaceae bacterium | reverse complement strand
CTTTCAGTCCTTCCTCCGCGCTGTCACCGATGCCGTCCAGAATGCCAACGCCGCCTATCAGCGCGACGGCGGCCTTGCGGGCATTTCCACCGGGCTTATTGATCTGGATAAAAAGCTGGGCGGGTTGCACCCCTCCGACCTTCTCATCCTTGCCGGTCGCCCCTCGATGGGCAAAACCACGCTGGCCATCAACATCGCCGAAAACGCGGCGGTGGGGAAGGGCGTTCCGGCGGCGATCTTCTCGATGGACTGGGCCCAGACACCCTCGCGCGCGAGCGCGCCCGCGCGCGCGAGCAGGAAGCGGGCGAGCGGAAGGATGTCTTCGCGTCGTTCGCGCAGCGCAGGCAATCTTAAGCGAATGACATTCAAGCGGTGAAACAAATCTTCGCGAAACTTCCCTTCTTGCACTCGCTCTTCAAGGGGTTGGTGCGTTGCGGCCACAATTCGCACGTCCACGCGGACCGGTTGCGAGCCACCGACGCGATAGAAGGTTCCCTCGGATAGCACGCGCAATAGTCGCGTTTGCAACTCAAAGGGCATGTCACCAATTTCGTCTAAAAATAAGGTACCACCACCCGCCTCTTCGAAACGACCTCGGCGCAACGCGTTGGCCCCCGTAAAGGCCCCACGCTCGTGACCAAACAACTCAGCCTCAAGCAAGTCTCGCGGAATCGCAGCAGTATTTAGAGCAACAAAAGGCCCTTTCGACCGCGCGCCATGGCTATGCAACGCACGTGCCACCAATTCTTTACCAGTCCCCGACTCGCCAGTGATCAGTACGGTGACGGTTGATTGCGCCAGACGCCCGATTGCACGAAACACCTCTTGCATCGCCACCGAAGCCGACTGCGTCAACATCCCTCTATCGGTCGCAAGCGCAGCGGGAAGCGCGGCTTGCGCAGACACTTCTTCAGCCGAGGGTTCTTGCATCGCACGCGAGATCAACGCCACTGCTTCGTTAATGTCAAAGGGCTTGGCGAGATAATCAAACGCCCCACCTTGAAACGCAGAGACCGTACTGTCGAGGTCGCTGTAGGCAGTCATAATAATGACTGGCAAGGTTGGATACTTTTCTTTGACTTCTTTCAACAAGGTTAAGCCATCGGTGCCCGGCATTCTGATGTCTGACACCAAAGCCGAGGGCGACTCAAGTTTTAACGCTGCAGACACCTCCGAGGCGTTTACAAAACTTCGTGTCGGAATATTGGCTCGACTAAGCGCCTTTTCAAGCACCCAGCGAATGGCTTGATCATCATCTACGATCCAGACTGGTTTCATCAAAGAGGCTCCATAGGTAATTGCAATCGAAACTCGGTGTGCCCGGGTTGCGAATCAAACTCAATAACACCACCGTGTTGCTGAATAAAGTCTTGGGCGAGGCTTAAACCAAGCCCGGTACCGCCATCTCGACCTGTCACAAGTGGATGAAAAATACGCTCTTTCAATGTCTCTGGAACGCCTGGTCCGTTGTCTGTCACCGTGACAACGACGGCCATGCGATGTTGTTTATGACGTAAAAGCACTTGACGTGCAATACGCGTTTTAATCGTAATGTGGGGTGACTGCGTGGGCTTCAAGCCCGTCATGATTTGTGCGGCATTGCGAACAATATTCAAAAGCGCTTGCATCACACGTGCCGGATCCGCCCTAAACTCTGGCATTGAGGCATCGTAGTCGCGCAGCAGGGCAACGTCACGAAACTCGGCGCGTACCAACGCGCACACCCTTTCGCAAACTTCATGAATATTGACCGCTTGCCATTGAACCGGCATGCGTTTCGGAGCAGCCAGTCGATCGACCAACGCCTGCAGGCGATCAGCCTCAGAAATGATCACGCTGGTGTACTCACGCAGGGCCGGATCAGGAAGCTCAGACTCAAGGAGCTGAGCTGCACCTCGCAACCCACCTAGCGGGTTCTTTACCTCATGCGCTAGGTTGCGCAAAAGTTCGTGTTGAGTATCAATTTCGCCGACCAACCGAATACTGCGATCGACCAGAACGCGTTGTTCTAAATCTTTGATTTCTATGAGTGCAGACCAATTAGGCTGGCTTAAAGCAACCGAGGTGACGGCCACTTCAACGGTTTCTGCGCCACGCCGTAAGCGAGCGAATTGCCGGCAATCTGCAACTTCGCCAGAGCAGGCTTGTTCAATAGAGCGCTCGAGCGCACTGTCGCGATCAAACAAACAGGCGGCCGGCTGCCCCAATAGGTTACGCCTAGACCGCCCAAACATCACTTCTGCTGCCGCATTCGCCTCTACGACTTCTCCAGCCGAGTTCAGTAAAAGAACCGTGGTGGAGAGCAGATCGAAGGCTTCAGCGGAGTACATGGTATCCGGGCCACAGTAGGCCCGACTCCAAGGTTAAACAGCAAATTACAGGCTGTAATACATGTCGAATTCGACGGGATGGGTCGTCATACGCAAGCGATTGACTTCTTGCATTTTCAGATCCACGTAGGCATCAAGCATTGCATTACTAAACACACCACCGCGAGTCAAGAATTCACGATCCTTGTTGAGCTCTTCGAGCGCTTGCTCGAGCGAACTGCAAACGGTTGGGATCTTTGCATCTTCTTCTGGTGGCAAATCGTACAGATTTTTGTCTGCTGGATCGCCTGGGTGAATCTTGTTTTGAACGCCGTCAAGACCTGCCATCATCAATGCACTGAATGCCAAGTATGGGTTAGCAAGTGGATCTGGGA
>CALCPT010000540.1 GCA_937897265.1 uncultured Alcaligenaceae bacterium | reverse complement strand
CAAAAAGGATAGTTGTAGATAAGGATGGCTCCGATTTATAACACTTTTTCGAAGTTATTTCGCTAATTGATCGCAGCATACAATGGTGACGTCGTAATTATCGACCTCAAATGAAAAACGCCCTGAGCGCACTCGCGTTATCTTGCGCAGCCCTTTCGGCCAACGCACAAACTTTTGAGGCCTGTGTTGCAGGGTTGAAGCAGACGGCAGGGGCGCAGGGTGTTAGTGCCTCGACGCTTGACCTCGCTTTCAAAGGCATCGAGCCTGACGAAACGGTACTAAAGGCTTTTGATTTTCAACCAGAGTTTCGTACCCCGATTTGGGATTATTTGGCAGGTTTAGTCGATGATGAGCGCGTGGCAGATGGACAGGCCAAGCTCAAAGAATGGTCTAAGACGCTCGCCGAGGCAGAGCAAAAATATGGAGTAGATCGCCACACGATTGTCGCCGTATGGGGGGTCGAATCTAACTTTGGACGGATACAAGGAACTCGCGAATTGGTGCGCTCGTTAGTGACGTTGGTCTGTGCCAATAAGCGTCAGGCTTTTTTCAAAGGTGAATTGTGGGCCACATTAAAGATTGCTCAAAGCGGTGACATCCCTTTGCAAAACTTGGTCGGCTCGTGGGCTGGTGCTTTTGGCCAAACGCAGTTTATGCCCACCACCTATCAACGGATCGCGGTGGATTTTGATGGGGATGGTAAGCGCGACATTGTGAACTCTGTGCCAGATGCCTTAGGGTCGACTGCAAACTTTTTAAAACTTGCTGGTTGGGTGAGTGGTGCAAACTGGGGCTATGAAGTGCAGTTGCCCAAGGGCTACGCCGGGCCATCAGGGCGCACCACACGCCAGCCTTTAGCTCAATTTACCAAGTCAGGCATCAAGCCTATCAGGCCCGACCAAGCGGTACCGAGCGAGACCACGCAAGCGGCCTTGCTGTTGCCCGCAGGTCCGACCGGGCCGGCCTTTATTGTGTTTCGAAATTTTGACGCCATCTATAGCTACAACGCTGCTGAGTCTTATGCCCTATCGATTGCTCACCTTGCAGATCGACTGCGTGGTGGTGGTCGTTTCAGCACACCCTGGCCCACAGACGATCCGGGCACAAGTCGCGCCGAGCGGCGCGAAGTGCAGCAACTTTTAGTTGCCCGAGGGTATGACATCGGCGAGATTGATGGCATGATCGGCACAAAAAGTCGCCTGGCAATTAGTGAGTTTCAAACGTCAATTGGCGTCAAGGCCGATGGGCGAGCGGGGCAGCGGGTGTTGCAGGCGTTGCGCGCAGCCAAGCCTAAGTAATAAGAGTTGAGGGCAAAAAGAGCAACGACATGGCAAAAAAAGTACACGTCAGTGAAACGCCTGCTACGGCTTTTTTGAAGTCGCACGGCATCGTCTTTACCGAGCACCCTTACGAGTATCTAGAGCACGGCGGAGCCCAGCACAGCGCGCAAGCACTGGGACTTGATCCTTTTTCGGTGGTCAAGACCTTGATTATGCAAAATGAAGCCGCCGAGCCTTTGATCGTTTTGATGCATGGCAACAAAACGGTGTCGACTAAAAATCTAGCCAGGCAGATTGGGGCTAAATCCATCGCGCCTTGTAAGCCCGAGGTTGCCAATCGACATAGTGGATTTTTGGTCGGTGGCACCTCGCCCTTTGGCACGCGTCGCAAGATGCCGGTTTACATTGAGCGCAGCATTCTTGCGCTCCCGCGTATTTGCATCAATGGTGGGCGGCGAGGGTACTTAGTTGGGATTGATCCGGCGGTGTGTGTGACACTGCTCAACGCGCAGGCGGTCGACTGCGCCTTAGATATGTCTGACTAAGTCTTGTAAGATGAGCCTATGTTGCTTTTCTTAGCCTTTGTTTTAAATACTCTCTTAGTGTCGGGCGCGATCCTGATTCACTACGAGGTGCTGTCTTTGCTCGATCGAAAGCTTCCAAGTATTGCGCATGTCCCACCTAGGTTCAGAGTGCTGTTTGGGGTAGCGGTAATTTTCGTGACACACGTGATTGAGATCTGGTTGTTTGCCTTGGGTTACTTTTTATCGTTAAAAGTCGAAGGCATGGGCACTGTGGTGGGTACCACCGCTGGTCACGGGTTTTTTCTTGATTGTGTATATCTATCTTTTATAACGTTCACGACTGTTGGTTATGGCGACTTTGTGGCGCAAGGCTACGTACGCTATCTGACAGGAGTCGAGGCGTTAACGGGTTTGATCCTGATTACCTGGTCGGCATCGTTCTTGTTTATTGAAATGCAAAAATACTGGACAGACGCAAAACGTCCTCGCAAGTAAACAGCGAAAACATGTTGCGCGAACTTGGTGGATTCAGGTTAACTACATTAAAAATTAAGCGTGGAGCCAAGACATGAGTAAAGAACAGACAATCGCACAGACTTTTGCTGAGTTTTTTTGCAAGGCTCAGTTTGAAAATGTGCCGCCCGAAGTGGTGCATAAAGCCAAGCTATTAACCATTGATTTAATCGGAGTGTCGATTGCTGGTCTAAAGATGGATTTTCCGAGGATGACGATCGATTATCTTTCAAGTTTGCGGGGTACCGAAGACGCAACCTTGTTTGGGATGAAAGAGAAGGTCCCTGCCATTCACGCAGCCTTGGGTAACGGCGTGACCGCGCACGCTTTAGACATGGATGATGGCTATCGCTTTGGTGGTGTGCACGCGGGTGTCGCGGTGATCCCCGCGGCGTTAGCTTACGCTGAGACTCAACAGGCAGCCGGAAAGTCTTTTTTGTTATCGATGATTTTGGGTTATGACATCGTTAATCGCATCTCAAAGGCGATGAACCCCTCGCATTTGAATCGTGGGTTTCATACGACAGGGACCTTGGGGGGCTTAGGTGCTGCTGCGGCCTGTGGTGTGCTTGCAGGTTTAAATCAAGAACAAATGTGTAGCGCGTTAAGTCTTGCGACTTTGCAGGGTGCTGGCTTGTTACAGGTTTTGATTGAAGGCTCAATGGTTAAGCCACTGCATCCGGGCAAGGCCGCAATGGCGGGTGTGCTCTCGGTTGACTTGGCGAAACGTGGTGCGAAAGGGCCGATCACGGTGGTAGAGGCTGAAAAGGGCCTTTTTCACGCGATGTCAGATGAGGTTCACGCCGAAACATTGTTCGAAGGCCTTGGCCAGCATTTTTATTTGGCGGATCAATATATTAAGTTGCATGCCGCCTGTCGACACATTCATCCGGCCGCCGACGGTGTGTTGGCTGTCATGAAAGACCATAAGTTAGCTTTTGCTGACATTGAAAGCGTAGATGTCGCGACCTATCCCGTGGCGGTGAGTTTTTGTGGCACAACGGAGATGCCCGATACTGCCGAGGGAGCCAAGTTTAGTATTGCCT
>CALCPT010000539.1 GCA_937897265.1 uncultured Alcaligenaceae bacterium | reverse complement strand
CCCTACACGACGCTCTTCCGATCTATCGTGCGCAGAATACGCACTTTCGCCTTCGATAAAACCGGCCGGAATCACGCGTGGCGCCATCAAGCTGCCGTCGAGTGTTTCGTCGATCATCTTTTGTAGCTCGGCATTAGAGTTGCCTAGATCACGCACTGAAGTCACTCCGGCCGTCAGATGATATGACGCCGACCAGCGACTGATATGGGTATGCATATCAAACAAACCAGGCAACATCACTCGGCCGGCTGCGTCAAGCTCGTTATCGACTGGCGTCAAATAGGTGCCTGCAGGGAAAATCCCCGTGATCATTCCTCTCAAAACATAGACATCCGACGCCTTGGACAGCGTCGCCGTCTCAGCATCAAAAATGCGCGTATTGCGTATCACCGTCAAGCCACGCATTGCATGTTGCAGGTCTTTGGCACGTTTCTCGAGTATCCGACCAGACGCCTCTTGTTGTCGTCTTTTTAACTCTGCTAGGTTCGCTTCCCAGCCCTGTTTAATCGTGGCGGTATTACCCGGCAGGATGGCCGCAAAAAGATGATGTTCGGCTGTCGTAGTTGCCCAAAAAAACTGCGGACTCAAACCTAAGCCGGTGTGCATGACTAATTGCACGACCTCTGACTCATCGCCGCGTGTGACCACCGCTTCGTCGAGACGTTGCTGCGTTAAGGTACCTTCGGGCAACAAGCGCAGCGTACCGGTTCTAGAGGCTGACAACGCAGAGATCATCAATGAATTGACTTCGAGCGAGGAGTCGACCGGCACATAAAAAGCAGGGCCTCGTACGCGTTGGGTTCCCCGCTCTCCTTTTACGCTCCATTCAGCGACACCACCCCGACGAGTGAATCTCTCATCCACGACACCGCCCATTTCGGCGCTACCTGTGACCTTGTAGTCGACCATGGTGAGGTCAGGGCCAATTTTGATCACTTCGTCAAGAGTGGGACCTCGACCATTCTCTTTGAAATCGAAATGAACTTTAATCGTATCGAGGCTTGGATGCTCAACAATTTGCTCACCGGCAACAGCACCATTATCAAGAAAGATGGTGTAGCGAACCGTTTTCAACGCCTGCGTTTGTGCACAGACCGGCATGGCCAGGGTCAGGGCAAGCGAAAGAAAAAACTTAAACATGTTTCAACTCGAGAACACCTTAAACTTCAGACTCGACAACCAGATTGCACGGCGCATCGGTCATCAGTCGCACAACTCGTCTATATTAACTTGATCGACGTAAATGACCCACCTACAGACAAACACGACAGGACCGACTATGAAGCGACAGAGCCTCTACCTGAGCAACGAGACCGCAATCATCACGGGGGCGGGTAACGGCATTGGCAAAGCGCTGGCGTTCGAAATCGCCGCCGAGGGTGCTAACGTGTTTTTGGTTGACTCAGAGGCGCAAAAGCTGGGCGATACGGTTAGCGAACTAAAAGCCAAGGGCTATCCGGCCAACGCTGGGGTAATCGACCTATCGCTGGCAGATTCAGCCCAACAAGTATTCAGGCAAGCGCATGCCGCGTTCGGTCCGATTCATATGGTGGTGCACTCAGCGTCTCCGCCGCGGCGCGAAGCAGACACCTGGCGCACAGTCACCAGTGACACCTGGGACGCGATGTATCACGTCAATGTGAAATCTGGCTTTGAACTTGCCCGCCTGGTGGGTCAGCACATGATTGACGAGGGCATTACCGGGCGGATGGTATATCTGACATCACTGCATGCCCACACCCCTAGAAATCTGCCGCATTATGCGACCAGCAAGGCCGCCATGTTGATGCTAGTCAAAGAAATGGCAAAGGCTTGGGCTCGTCATGGGATTCGAATTAACGCTTTAACTCCTGGTGCAATTGCGGCGGGCGGCTTCAAGCCCGCTGGCGATCTTGCCTTGAAAATTCCGATGCAACGACTTGGCAGCGCACAAGACGTTGCCGCAATGGGCCTGACGTTATTAATTGATCGCTTCTCTGGCTACGTGACGGGTACAGAGGTCGTCGTTGATGGCGGCCTGAGTGTCTTTAACTGGTTTGATCCTGTTCAGTGATCGGCATTACCAATGCACCCAAAATGTTGGCCCTTGCCTTGTGTGCGATCCAAATTGCGCACAAGGCGTTCTCAAATTGCAAGCCATGCCATCCGCGCTTAGCAGCGGCCTTCAAATGCTCTTTTCGGGTACTGCACTGGTCTGAGCGAGTGCTATAAACAGCGCTTATCTGCACGGCCTCCTCTTCACTGCACGGCGCAGTGAACCAACCGATAAGCGAGCCTACCTATGCGTTATTGTTTTATTTCAGCAGTATTTGCCTTGCTAGTCGCTCTTGAAGGTCAAATCTTCGGATTGATGCTGATAGCGCCAGCCTACGCACAAGCGCCCAGCATTGCTCAACAAGAAAATGCAGCAAACGACTGGAAGAAGAACGCCACGCCGCAAGAGAAACAAGATGCTGAAAAATCACGTCAGCAAGCAGACAGCGCCTTTCAAAAAAATGCAACGCCTCAAGAAAAACAGCAGGCTAGCACTATGCATCAACAAGCACATAGCGATGCGGCGCAAGACCGAGCAAACCCAAACGCTTCGCGTGAAGCCTCACAAGAGCGCGCTGGAGGCAGAGAAGCCCGCAGCGATGCCAGCGCAGATCGCGGCAGCCATGGCCATGGTCGCAGGTAGCAGCCCACGGCCCTTAAGACTGCCTAAACTTCGTACTAGATGACTTTTTTCATACTTGCGATAGCGCTTTTAATCGACTGAATGGCATCAAGTCGGGGTCCTTTACAGCCAGAGCCGTCTGCACCACCGCCACCGCACTGAATCGCCTCTTTGAGTGCTTGATTCAACAGGTCAATCGTCTTTTGAGCATGAGACACTTGGCCGTAACTCACGCCCAACGCAAAGCATAAAGACATTGCGGTCGCGGCCAGTAGAATTTTCTTCTTCATTCAACACCTCAATCGGGACATTGTTTATTGGGTAGTGGTTCTGATAGCAGCCTAAAGGCGTACTAGGCGCTGGCTCAGATTCTATCAATTTCTATCCAAGTTTTACACGACTGTTTAGAAAAAGCGAAAAAATGATCGTCTAACGCCACTGACATCCAAGGCAGAAACGATGCATAATGCCCTGCATAATGCGCCCTCAAACGGACGAGATGACATGACAAAGTTATTAGTATTACAAGGGGCCAACATGGCGTATCTGGGGCGTAGGCAGCCAGAGCTCTATGGCACCACGACCGCGGCAGAGCTTGATCAAATGCTATATGAGCATGCCCGCAGCAACGCCTACGACCTAGAGATTTTCTACACCCACATCGAGGGCCAGGCGATTGAGCGACTCTACCAGGCGGTCGATCAAGGCGTTGAGGGTGTGGTCATGAACCCCGCAGGGTTTCTATATGCAGGGTACGCATTAAGAGACTGCCTGCGGGCAGTCAGTTTTCCATACATTGAAGTGCACATCACCAATATTGAAAAACGCGGCATGCATTCGGTGTTGGCCGAGGCAAGCGTTGGCGTGATCGCGGGCTTTGGTTTGAATTCGTACGTTTTAGGGCTTGAGGCAATGCTCAAAATCGTGCGTCACAAGTAAAGCACAACCGAGCGAAACGCCTCAGGTCGCAAACAATAAACATCCCTACCCGCCGACGCCACCACTGCACCAGTGAATCACTTCAGGTCCGCTGAAGTTTTGTTGAACGCGTCGTTGAGCCTCATCGCAGTCCATACACTTGCCAACGCCTACGCGCACGATCGAGTTATTGGCTGGTCTTAATTCGTAAAACTCTTCGCTCGAACCACCATTAGGAAAGCGCGTCGTGATTTTCACTTTCGCGTGAGGTGAAGTCGCAACCATGGCATATTGCGTGGGTGGTTGAAACGTTCGATTCAATTGCTGCGCAACACTCGGATCATTTTTGAAGGGGTGCTGGCCACCAATACGCTGCACAATTTGTGTTTTTTGAGACTCAAACCGTTTAAAGACTGCAGCCATCTTCGCTTGCGCCAGCACTGCGCTACACGATTGCCCGCCGCGTTCCTGTCCAATAGCCCAATAACCGCCCTGCTTAAACAAGAAATCCAGGCCACCCGCGTTGCCACCAGCATTCGCTGTATTGCCACTGACTTGCCCAGGATTCAAATACCCCGCAAGAACTTTGACACGCTCGGAGGTACGCGCATTGGCGCAGTCTTGGGCTTGAATCGCCGCACGAATCCCCTCTTCACCCGGCTTTTTGCAATCCATCTTTGTCTTTAGCCACGCGCGTTGCTCATTGCGTAATTGCGTCTTCTTATCTTCTGGCCAGGTCGACATCAACTGCTTATACTGCGCATTCAGCGTCTTATCTAAAATGGCGTAATTAGCGTCAAGGCAGTCAAGCAAATCAGGGCCGTCTGCCATCGAAAACCTCGAGCAGTCTTGCAGCGCCTGAGCCTGCACTGACGCAGACAAAGCAAGCAACGAAAGTACAGCCATACCGAGAAGTTTTAAGTGTTTGATCATGGTGATAGTCGTTGGGATCTGGAGCCGATTGAGATCATTCAAAAATTGGCAATTAACGGTGTGAGCGCAGTTTATTACACAACCAGTAAATTTGCCTGAGGCTTGTTCATCGGCAGTACAAGCGGCTTGACCGATCGCCCTCTAGACTTATGCCGCTTTATCCACTAAAAAAGCAGACTTCTCTTTCAATGCAATCACTTGGTCGCAATATGTCACAAGAAAAAGGTTTAGCTGGTGGCTCTTTAGGGACGCTTGAGTCTGCCGTGATGGGGGTAGCCGGTTCGGCTCCTGCTTTTAGCGTCGCCGTCACCACCGCGGTGATTGTCGCCTCGGTTGGCGTCCTGTCAGTGGGCAGCGTACTGTACTGCGGCTTGATCATGTTTGGCATTTTGTTCGCCTTTATGAACCTGAACAAAATGACCTCGCACGCGGGTGCCACCTACGCTTGGGTAGGCGCCGTGTTTGGGCCTCGTTGGGGTTTTTTTGCTGGATGGGGTCTGCTTGTGGCCTCAGTCATTTTTATGGTGTCTGCAACGATCCCTGCGGCCACTTCCACCTTAAAGATCCTGTCAGTGATGGGATGGGTCGACGAAGCGACCATTGAAAGTACAACTTGGGTAACCTGTGTATCAGCGCTTTGGCTCACGCTCGTCACGGCTGTTGTCAGCAAGGGCATCAAACACGCCAGCTATGCCCAATTGATTTTGACAGTCATCGAGTCGGCCATTGTGCTGGCACTAATTATCGGCGCATTTGTTGAGTATGGCTCTAAGCCCGCTCATGCCCCGTCTTTTGCCTGGGTATCGCCTTTTTCGTTCAGCGCAGAGACCTTTGCCACGGGAGCCTTAACTGCCATCTTCTTCTATTGGGGATGGGATGTCACCATGAACTTAGGCGAAGAGACCAAAGGTGGCTCGCCTGCACCCTCAAGTCGAGGTGCCTTTTGGTCGATGGTGAATTTGATGCTTTTTTATATCATCATCGTAATCGTCGTGCTCATTGTGTTGACCGACGAAGAAATCGCTAAAGCCAATACCAACGTTCTGTACGCCGTCGCTGACAAACTGTTTCCGCACCCTTGGAGCTATCTCGCCGTACTCTCTACCGTGTTGTCGACCATCGGCACAATCGAAACTCAAATTCTGCAGTTCAGCCGAACATTATTTGCCATGTCACGCGACCGAGTCTTGAACCCGCGCTACAGCAAAATCCACCCTGAATGGCAAACTCCTTGGGTGGCGACGTTAACAATCTGGCTATTGGGCGTAATGTTGTTGTTTGCCTCGTCCTACTTGCCTTCGGTCAAAGACATTCTCGATAAATCGATCTCTGCAATTGGTTTTCAAATTTGCTTTTACATGAGCCTGGCCGGATTCGCCTGTGCCTGGTACTACCGCTCTATGCTGAGGGGTTCATTCGTGAGTGCCTTGACGCATATTTGGTGGCCGCTCTTTAGCGCAATGTTTATGGTGTTCATTGCTATCTTAAGTGCGGTCTCGTTTGATCCCCTGACCAATCTGATTGGCATCGGTGGCCTGTTACTGGGTTTTATTCCGATGATTCTCAATCAGCGCTCAATGAACAAACTACAATCCTGAAACATCAGTCCGTTGCGGAGACACAAAAGTGATCCAGTTTTATCAAAGGCTTCAAAAACTCACCCCGGCAGCCGTAGCACTGGGCATCGCCAGCGCCGTAAGCGCACCCACGGCTGCGCAAACGACTGAGTTTCCAAATAAGCCAATCAAGATTGTGATCGGCTTTACCCCCGGAGGCTCAACCGACACCGTCGGCAGGCAAATCGCAAACTCCTTTAGCAAGATTCTTGGTCAATCGGTCATTGTTGAAAACAAGCCCGGGGCAAACGGCAACTTAGCGACCGACTCGGTCCGTCGTTCACCTCCAGACGGCTACACCATTTTTTATACCTCAATTGGGCATGTCACCAACCCAATCATTTATCCGGATGCTAAATACGATCCCATCAAAGACTTCACGCCGATTGGTCAAATTTTATCGGGGCCTAACGTTTTGGTGGTGCCCGCCAACTCTAAGTTTAAAACCCTCAAAGATCTGATCGACTACGGCCGCGCCAATCCCGGAAAAATTAACTGGGCCTCTTCAGGTGTGGGCTCCTCTCTGCATTTGTCTGGCTTACTGTTTATGCAGCTTTCAGGGGTAGATATGGTTCATATCCCCTACAAAGGTGCCGGCAGCCTGATGCCTCACCTTTTAGCGGGCACGGTCGATTTATCTATTCCAAATCTACCCACAGGCGTCCAACTCGTCGACCAAGGCATGCTCCGAGCGCTCGGCGTGACTACCAAGACCCGCTCAAGCGCTGCCCCTAACATCCCTAGCATTGCCGAGGCAGGTGTGCCTGGCTACGACATGACAACCTGGTACGGCTTGGTCGGCCCGGCAAATATGCCGGCTGCTGTTTTGCAAGTATTGAGCAAGGCGGCCGTGCAAACCGTAAACGAACCCGAGTTTAAAGAACGTCTGCTTTCACAAGGCTTTGACCCTAAAGGATCTTCACCTGAAGAATTCAGCGCGTTTATACAAGCCGAATCAGCAAGGTGGGGTGCGATCTTAAAAGAGATGAAAGTCAAAATCGAATAATGGCTCGCTGAGGGCATAACATTTTAATGTTCGTGCAAAACACCTCAACACACGCGTGCGGTGAGCCCGCACGCGTTTGATCGTGAAAAAATCCACGGGATCTGAGATTGCTATCGTTTGACATGTGTTGATGCTATCGTTGCCCACAATCAACGGTCAATCGCATGGGTTTGCAATGAATAAGATGTCTTGGCTTTTTTGGTTATTTGTATCGCTAACCTCGGTCATCAACGTTCGGGCAGAGACCTTCAGCTTCGTTGCCCTCGGCGACATGCCCTACGGCTCAGATGACACTGCAGGCGCAAAATATCGCGCGCTGATCGCTCAAATCAACGAACTCAATCCTGAGTTTTCAATTCATGTGGGCGACTTCAAAGCAGGCAGCGCGCGTTGCTCTGATGAAGAGTTCGCACGCCAACGTAAGCACTTTGACTTGTTCAAGGGAGCAGTGATTTACACGCCTGGCGATAACGACTGGACAGACTGCGGTCGCAGAAGCAACGGTAGCTATGATCCTCTAGAGCGACTCACCACATTAAGAGCGCAATTCTTTAAACCGACGATGTCCTTGGGTCAGACACCCTTGTCGCTCGTCACCCAGGCGAAGGTCATGCCCGATTTTTCGACCTACATTGAAAATCAGCGGTGGCGTTTTGCAAACACGCTCTTTTCGACCTTGCATATCGTGGGTAGCGACAACCGCTTTGCGCCGAATAATGTTGATGCCGAAAAAGAATTTGTAGCGCGCGAGCAAGCGAATATCGCCTGGATAAAAGAAACGTTTCGAGTCGCAGAGAATCAAAACGTACATACGCTCGTGTTCGCATTTCAAGCAGATGTGCCTCGAGTCATGTCACGCTCAGGTGCTTTAGCCGAAACCACCGGCTATCACGGCACGATCGAAAAAACATTCATACCTCTTGCCAAGGGATTTAAGGGTTCTGTACTTGTGGTGCATGGCGACAGCCATACCTTCAAATTTGATCAACCATTTATATTCGGCTCGCAAGTACTCAAAAATGTATTTCGTCTTGAGGTACCCGGTGCAAGCACCACGGCCGCGGTGAACGTCACGATTGAAGAAGGCAACACAAGGCCATTTTCTGTGAAAGACATTAGCCTGCCCTAACATGCAGAAACACTGACGTGACTCGTACGACGCTCTAACAAATAAACGAATAGTCGAGCCACAAATTTTCAAAGTCTCAGTACTCGGTTTACTTCACACCCATCAACACTCGTAATTTTTTAGCAAAGTCGGTGTTGTCGTGATAGCCCTGAAATAACTGGGATCCAGGCCCTAGCGCCGCCACAACAACAGGTTGGTTCGTGTGCCCCGAACTGGCCCAGTAAAACCCTGTTTGTCTGGCAATCATCTGACCAATGGTATTCGCGGGCAGGTACGAAGAGTTCAGATCGATCGCCTGCGTTTCTAGCACCAACTTTTCAAGATCAGGCTCGATGATCAAGCCGGGCAAACCCTCGCTGACCAGTTCCGCAAGATATGCCTTCATCGCCGCCTGATCGGCCCCTTGCTTTGCCTTGGCTTTGAGCTTGTTCGAGATCTCGTCTAAAGACATTTTGAAGTTAGCAATGAAGGTAATATGCTGATCAGCCACCCGCATTTCGTTACCAGCACCCGCTGGCGCCTTGGTCTTGCGGGCATAGGTCGGTGAAAAACCGGCAGTCTCGTGATCACCGGTCACGATGATCAACGTGTCAGGATTTTTCTTTTGAAAATCAAGCGCTATCTGGACAGCCTCGTCAAAGGCCCAGAGGTCGCGCATCAATGCGGCCGCGTCATTTCGATGGCCAGCGGTATCGGTATTTTCGTTTTCAACGAAAAGGAAAAAACCTTTTTTTGACACACTCGTGTCGCTTTCTTGAGTCAACACTTTCAACGCTGCCGCTGTCATTTGCGCCAAGCTTGGCTGTTCTCTAGGATCGCGATCAATTTCAAAATCTAGATCTTCGTTTGCAAACAAACCTAACAAGCGATTGCCGCGCAGCGTGTTCAAGTCTTCGGGTTGTCTTGCGATTTGATACCCTTTCGACGCAAAAAGCTGGATCATATTTTTACCGTCGAGTCGCTTGCCTCCCTCCACACCTTTAGGCAGAAAGTATTCAGCTCCACCACCCATCAATAAATCTGGCTCAAGCGCAAGATACTGACTGACGATATTTTCAGAGTCTCGGCGCGATTGACTATGCACAGAAAAAGCCGCTGGGCTTGCGTCATAAACCGTTGCAGTCGTAATGAGCCCAATGCGTTTACCCTGAGCCTTTGCAACCTGAGCGAGTGTAGCCGGGCGCTGACCGTCTGGCGTAATTGAAATCGCGCCATTATTGACTTTAAAGCCCGTTGACATCGCCGAAGCAGCTGCCGCCGAGTCAGTGATATATGCATTCGCAGGATGGCTGGTCATCAAGCCAAAGTGACCGGTTTTCATGAAAACATTCGTCACCAAAAAAGGCTTTTGACGGATGAGCTCGCTAGTCTTTCTTCCAAACTCCCACTGAGATCCAGTGACACCGTCCGCGAACAGCACGATGATATTTTTAGGCTGCTGAGAAATCGGGGGTTGAGCTGACATACCTGTGCCAGAATGGCTCACTAGAAGGAGCGTCAATAGGCCAAGCACTATTTTTTTTAAACTATTCATCATTATTTTGCTCTCTCATCATTTGCTGACTTTCTCATAAGTTGCTGACTTTCTCATAAGTTGCTGACTGACTCATCGTTTGCTCGTTTACTCATTGCTTGCGGACTGATCAACAGTGCAAGGGGCGGCATGCCTGGGGCGCATGGGCTGTCCCTGCACTGATCGAACAAGGACACTGTCTCAACGAGCCGTCGTGGCACCGCGTGCACGCGGTTTAGTAGGCGTAAACGCCGTGTTTTCGGCGGCCGCATTCTCAATCACCGCTGCATCTTCTGCCAGTAACAATCGCTCTGCAACGAGTGCACGCGTGGCGACGCGTATCTTGGTCAGATACTCGTTAATCCCTCCGGGATACCGAGCATCAAGTGCGGCACGACTATCGTCAGGCTTACGGTCTGCAGTCGTTTTGGCAAACGGCCTGTAGGTACCACTCTGACGACAGGCCATTACTGTCAATGGCGCATTCATATAACCATGGCTGGCAATCGGCACTGCTATATCGGGCAGTACAACGCCACTCATGGCGTTGCCGTCAGCATCGCGCTTAGGCACCAGCACGGTCGCACCGGCAAGAAAGCGCGGAGCCTGAAAGACCTCAGGGTCGCTCAAGCGCGCCTCAAGTTCAAAAAGTCGACTGGACGGCGGTGTCGTGCCACGCACCCACTCGTCAAGCAAGACTAATTGCGCTCGCACCGCAGGTGCCCAATCCAACTGACCTGGTGGTTCGGTACACTCAGGGTTTTTATCGCGACCATTAATATGGGGCGAGCCAGAGATATCGAACATGCGTACATTCTCAGGCATAGGTAAGTCGACGATGCCCTGCGCCCCTGTGCGCGTGAGCGCTGCACGCCCACCCAGGTAATCGTTATAAGCATGGCTCACCACCACCCGTGGAAGCTTGCGGTACTTTGCCTGCACAGCCTTCATGGTATCGCCATAAGTGAAGGGCTCTTCGTGAACACCCCGTAGCTCGGGTTCAGTATGACTTGGCGTTTGCGATGCGACCGAGCCGGGCCCTGGGCCTGCGGCCAGCAACGGCAACTGCCCAGCCGCAGCCTGTGTAATGTGCAGCGCATCAAACACCGATTTGTCGTCAAGCTGATTAAAGCCGTTGAGCAAAAAGCTTTTCAAGAAGCGTCCTGTTTGCGAGTAACCCACCGCGTAGGTACGTTGGACAGCGCCAGCAAGTGGGTTGCCCGTACGCGCATCGCGCAAAAACAGCGTAAGGTCGCGCACGGCGGCAAACCCTACGCCCTCGGCATACAGCTTACCGCCCTTGTCGTCAGAAAAGGTCGGAAACACCGGCCCTTCGCCCTGCTCCCATTGGACAACCGCGACTGACCAACCTCGGTTCTGTAAAAACCCGTTGCCCTGATCGAGTGAGCCGATTGCAAGCGGCCGAGCACGCGGGCTGTTGTAGAGCCCGTGGCTAATTGGGCGGCCACGATTAGGTACGTCAATTAACAAGTTGCCGTTACCTGCGCGAGGCGATTCTGGAATAATCAAAGTTACCGGCGTACGATACTCAACAAGCCCACGCGCATTGCGTGGTGCCTTGTCTAACCCTGGGATCGACTCAGTGGGAGACAGCTCGCCTAACGCCTCTGCCTCAATGCGAATATATTTGCCCGCAGCAAAATCGCCATAGGGCTGGGTCGATTTCACTGCAAACTCGGTGATCGCGGCAGCGGCAACAAGAGGCAGCGAGGCCGCCAGCGTCAGGGACGCACCAAGAGTCAGCTTTGTTGTTTTCATTTTTAATCTCCGATGGTTTTGTGGCATCCGTTCTTATCAAAAGACACCAGCGCGTCATGACCCAGGTGTTTTACAGTCTGCATTGCCAAAGCGTTGGACGCACAACTGGCGTGCGCAGCTACGCATCACGGCATCGCGTGGTTCAGCGTTGGTGTCAATCACCTCTAACGACTGATAGGTGCGGTACTCGGTCCGCCACTCAGGCTCACATTTCGTTTTGACACGATTGTCTTCAGTACGACTTTCGCATTTTGACCCGCCGGTGGGCACCCTGACAGTTGTGGTGCGTGGTACGTACACTTGCATTGTATTAGGCGGAAATTGCCGGTATGCGCTCGGCGCACATTCGTCTTGCGCTTGCAGGTATTCACGAGTCACACACCCAGACAGCAGCACAAGCATACACAGCAATATTTTTTTCAAGATATCTCTTTCACTTGTCTAGGCGCGATCCGTACCAAGCTTTTGTGTCAAACCGGGTGGGTTAGAAAAGGTCTTTCTGAAAGCCGACTGCCCTGCATTTGAAAACTTCAAACCAGCCTGCTTGACCGCCTCGTCACTGACTTTGTGCAAGGGCGTATAAAACGGATGGTGGTGCTCAATAAATGGGTTATTGCGCGCCGCGTTATAACAAAAAATTACGGTCCAACGCCGATTGGGCGAACGGTTTTGATCCGACCGATGCATCACGTTTGCATGAAAAAATAGCGCATCGCCAGGCGCCATCTCAACGTAGTCGAGTGGCATCTGCTGCAACATCTGTTCGACTCGCTTGGGATCGGCACCGACCTGCTCGCCAGGAATAATGCCGTGCTCAACGCGTCCGACTAAATGCGAACCACGAATCACCTGCAAGCAACCATTTTCAGGCGTCGCATGATCAAGCGCGACCATCACGCTAGCCATATGAGGGAGCAGGCAGCCATTGTGGTACCAGTAACCATAATCCTGATGCCACTCCCAGGCACCGCCTTCAAGCGGCTCTTTAGCGGTGAGTTTTGAGTGGTAATGATAAACCTCGCCCCCCAACATCTGCTCGACCGTGTCGACCACCCGATGCGATCGTGCTGCCAGACCGTAGACGCTGTCGCCAGGATGATTCCAGGTCGCCATCCTGGTCGCCTTGCCCTGAGCGTCTTTACGATCGTAAAGGCTTTTTTGTAAGTCGGGGTCTTGTTCAATAGCAGCTGCCATTAGGGCAATTTCTTCTTGATCAAAGAGCTGTCGAACAATCACATAACCATCTATGGCAAATGCAGCCGCTTGTTCAGCAGAGAAAACTGAAGCCATGTCAGAACTCCTTTGTCAAAAATAGGGAATGCCAAGCCCTAGCCTGGTCGACGCTCAAACGCAGGGATATCTTCGGGGATATGATGAAACGGTTGCTTATCGATCGTAAAAATTGCAGCAATCGGCTTGTAAATTGATGGATCATCGAGCGTGCCGACTTTTATGATCATTGCACCGGGGCGAAACGGAGACTGAGTGGCAAGGCTTGTACCGCAGTTCGAACAAAAGTGACGCGTCACAGCCTTATCGATGTCAGTACGGGTGAAAGTCGCTGGGACACCCGTTTCAAACTTAAACCCCTCGTAGGGTAAGACCATGAGCGCATTAGGATGCCCACCCGAAATATATTGACACTCACGGCAATGGCACTGTAGCGAGGCCATGACCTCACCCTCAAAACAATAGCGAATCCGTTTGCAATAACAACCGCCTGTGAGTTTCATCGCTCGCTCCGAATATTTTTATTGGTCGATCAAACTAGCTGAGAAATATCGTAACACTAACGTGTTGGTCTGCTGCACGCACAGCATAAGATACGCTTGATTAAAGCGCCCTTTCGCTAGGCCCAAACCGCAAGATAAACCTGTTTAAACAGGGCTTAGCTCGGGTAATAGGATGACCGCAGTGCCGCCGGTGTGCTATACCAAAATAATCTTGACGGCCCTCGGAGGCAACTTTGAAACACCTTTCCGGCTATTCCCTGTTTTTTAGATTGCTGCCGCTTGTTGGACTACTGTGCCTCGTGGCGCCAGCGGCTCAAGCCCAAACACCAATCAGTAAATCCATCCGAATAATTGTGCCGTACGGACCAGGCGGGGCGACCGATGCGTTGGCACGCTTAATCGCCCCTTACGTAGGAGACGAATTCGGCCAGCAAGCTGTGGTTGAAAACAGACCAGGTGCTGGCAGCACAATTGGCACCCTCGCCGTTGCGAAAGCCGAACCAGACGGCCTGACAATTGGGATGATCGACGCCGCCTTTATCACCAACCCAAGCCTCGTCTCGAAGCTTCCTTACGACACGCTAAAAGATTTCACCCCAATTGTGTTTATTGCGACCTCGCCTTTGGTGTTGTTGGTGAACCCCTCACTGCCCGCCAAGACGACGCAAGAGTTTATCGCCTATGCCAAAGCCAACGCCGGAAAAATCACCTTCGGCTCTGCAGGCCAAGGCACAGGCGCGCATTTGGCGGCTGAGCAGTTCAAGGTGCAGGCTGGTATCGAAATGTTGAACATCCCGTTTAAAGGCGCCGGCGAAGCCATCACGCAACTCGTTGGTGGGCAAACTACCGCAATGTTCTCAACTCAAATAGGGTCAAAAGCCATGCTAGACGCGGGCCGTGTACGCGCGCTGGCGATTACTAGCAAAGAACGCAGCGAACTCTTCCCAGACATTGCTACCTTTATCCAAGGGGGCCTGCCTGAGGTTGATGCCAGCACGATCAACGGACTAATCGCCCCTCTGGGTACACCCGACGATTACGTGAAGCGTGTAAACGCAGCCGTGAATCGAGCCTTGAAAACACCAGAGCTTCAAGCCAAGCTTAAGCAACAGGGCTTTGTCACGGTGGGCGGCTCGCCCAATGATTTCGCAACTTGGATCCCGTCTGAAATTACGAAGTGGGCAAAAATCATTAAAGATGCCGGTATTAAAGCTGAATAGACACTGACCCTAGACGCCAGCATCTATCCAAGTTGAATAGACGCCTCTTTTTGGCTTGCAACAAAGCCACGTAGAACGAAAAACTCGCCCAGTATCCCGCTGGGATCACACCCCGATAAAAACTTTATGACAATCCGCACGATAGATACCTTCGCCCTAAGCCTCCCCTTCGAAATCTATGGGCCACGTCCCAAGTTCGCCGGGCTTGACCGCTCGATGGAGATCCTATTGGTCCGTGTTGAGACCGACTCTGGCATCGTCGGCTGGGGCGAAGCCTTCGGCTTTGGCATTTGGCCTGCCACGCGTGCTGCCATCCACGCCATGGTGGCACCGCTTGCGCTCGGTCGTGACGAAACCAATATTCCCGCCTTGATGGAAGATCTCAATCGAAAGCTTCATATCGTCGGGCGTACTGGACCAATGGTCTTCGCACTCTCAGGCTTGGATATCGCCCTGTGGGATATTGCCGGAAAAGCGGCAGGCAAACCAGTGTCAGCCTTGCTAGGCGGAGCAAAACACACCCGCCTGCCCTGTTACGCCAGTTTGATGCGGTACACCGATCCGGGTCTAGTCGCCGAAAACAGTGCCCGAGTGGTTGAGCGCGGCTATGGCGCCGTCAAGCTTCATGAACTCGGTGTCGCACAAGTTAAAGCGGCACGTGAAGCGATTGGCTCAAACATTGGTTTGATGATGGACGTCAATTGCCCTTGGTCTGTGAAAGAAGCCTTGGCGGTTGCTGACGCGGTACGCCCTTACGATCTGAGTTGGTTTGAAGAACCCATCTGGCCGCCCGAGGATTTTGAGAGTCTTGCACACGTCAGAGCACAGAGTGGTTTAAAAATCGCAGCAGGCGAAAACGCCATGAGCGTGAAGAATTTTGAGCAAATGTTTAAGGCTGGCGCGGTTGACATTGCGCAACCAAGCGTCACCAAAATAGGTGGCATCTCGCCCATGATGGAGATCGCCGCTATGGCGCAACAACACAATGTTGTCATGACCCCGCATTGCCCCTACTTCGGGCCAGGGCTGTTAGCCAGCGTTCATATTGCGGCTACGCTCGCCCACGCTCCGATGATCGAATACTCATTTGCTGATCTTGGTGCCAACCCCTTGGGGGATGCGATTGAGGTTAAGAATGGTTATATCGCTGTGCCCTCGGGCCCTGGCCTGGGGCGCGACCCTGATCCAGCAATTATCAAACGCTACAGCGTATAGGGCATCGGAGCCTGAATCACGTGAGCGCTCTTCTAGGCCCTAACGCAATGCACTGCATCAGGGCCTTTTTGTTAGACGCATCGCTGCGACTTTAAGATGCACCCGGGGCTGGGTCAAAAAAACGGCTCAGCCAACCAACCAGTAAACGGTCTACTTTTTACGTGGTGGTAAGCCAGTGTGTTGCGTCAACATGCGACCTGGAATGACAGCTTTGCGTACTGTCGAGTCTGTACTATTTTTACGTCGCGCACTGGTATAGCTGCCATCGGTTCTAGGTTGGTGAAACGGGATCAAATGTTTTTTGCCATTACCAATCAAATCCGAGCGCCCCATCGCCTTGAGCGCCTCGCGTAGCAAGGGCCAATTGTTGGCGTCGTGATAGCGCAAAAACGCTTTATGCAAGCGGCGACGGCGATCGCCTCGTACGATATCGACAGTTTCGCTTGTGCGAGTGACTCGTCCTAAAGGATTACGCCCAGAGTGATACATTGCTGTCGCAGTTGCCATTGGGCTTGGGTAAAAAGTTTGGACCTGATCCGCACGAAACCCATGACTCTTGAGCCACATTGCAAGGTGCATCATGTCTTCATCACTTGTGCCAGGATGCGCGGCAATAAAGTACGGCACTAAGAACTGTTTTTTGCCAGCTTCAGCGCTGAACTTATCAAACATTTGTTTGAATTTGTCGTAGCTACCGATACCGGGCTTCATCATTTTAGACAACGGCCCCATCTCGGTGTGCTCGGGTGCAATCTTTAAATAGCCCCCTACGTGATGCGTGACAAGCTCACGAATATATTCGGGCGACTTCACCGCCAAGTCGTAGCGCAAACCAGAGCCGATCAAGATTTTTTTCACGCCCTTGATCGCGCGCGCACGCCGATACATATGAATCAACGAACTGTGATCGGTGTTTAGATTTTGACAAACATCGGGGTACACGCAACTTGGCTTGCGACAGGCCGATTCAATCTCGGGGCTCTTACAGCCAATACGATACATGTTGGCGGTTGGGCCACCTAGGTCAGAGATCACCCCAGTAAAACCGGGCACCTTGTCGCGAATGTCTTCAATCTCACGAATAACAGAATCTTCGCTGCGGCTTTGAATGATTCGGCCTTCGTGTTCGGTGATCGAACAAAACGTGCAACCACCAAAACACCCACGCATGATGTTCACGCTAAAGCGGATCATCTCCCAGGCGGGGATCTTGGTTGCCCCATCGTGACCACCATTCTCGTCTGCATAAACAGGGTGTGGGCTACGGGCATAAGGCAAATCAAATACCAAATCCATTTCAGCAGTGGTGAGCGGAATAGGCGGCGGATTGATCCAGACATCTCTGGCGGTGCGACCTTCGCCGTGCGCTTGCACAATCGCGCGAGCATTACCAGGATTGGTTTCTAAGTGCAGTACTCGATTGGCGTGGGCATACAAAACCGGATCTGATTTCACTTGCTCGTAAGACGGCAAACGAATCACGCTACGCTCGCGCGGCGGTACTTTGAGCTTCCCTTTGGTTTGCAGAGCGGGGTTAGGTGCGAAGACTAGCGGCGCTTCGTTGGTGGCTAACTTACCTTTACCAGCGCCGCCCTTATCCCCGCCGTGCTTACCGTTGACTACTGCCTTTGCACCGTTTTGTGCCTTCGCGATTGCTGCCTGAGCGCTTTTGGCATTCGCGGCATCAGCCACTTCACGCGCTTCATCGTTACGCGCACAGCTTTCGCCCTGCTCTAGCGCCTGCTCACTGATCATCAAGTACGGGTTGACATGGGCTTCGACACGGCCAGGTGCATCAACACTGGTTGAGTCAATCGCGAACCAGCCTTCGGGGGTTTCACGACGCATAAAAGCCGTGCCGCGAATATCAGTCATTTGAGCGATTGGCTCTTTGGCTGCTAGTCGATGTGCAATCTCAACCACTGCACGTTCGGCATTACCGTACAGCAATAGATCGCACTTGCTATCGATGACCACCGAACGGCGAACTTTATCAGACCAGTAATCGTAATGCGCGATGCGTCGCAACGAGCCTTCGATTCCGCCCAAGATCACTGGGGTATCTTTGAAGGCTTCTTTGCAACGCTGTGTGTAAACAATTGCGGCACGGTCGGGGCGCTTTCCCCCAACGTCACCAGCTGTATAGGCATCATCGCTTCGCATTTTGCGATCAGCTGTGTAGCGATTGATCATCGAATCCATGTTGCCTGCAGTCACGCCAAAAAACAGATTCGGCTTGCCAAGGACTTTAAACGGCTCGGCGCTTTGCCAATCGGGCTGCGCGATAATCCCGACACGAAAACCTTGATTTTCAAGCATACGACCGATCACGGCCATGCCAAAGCTGGGGTGATCAACGTAAGCGTCACCCGTGACAATAATGATGTCACAGCTATCCCACCCAAGTTGAGTCATCTCATCGCGACTCATTGGCAAAAAGGGAGCCACACCAAAACGCGCTGCCCAGAACTTGCGATAGCTGCTCAGGGGCTTGGCGTTACGTGGAAACAGGGAAACGTCGGCGTAGGTTGTCATAATCGCTCAATCAATCAGCCCAATTGTACGCAATGTCAGCCTGAATGGGCACTTAGCCCCTGCAAGCCTTACGGTGAAACGCGCCTGTGCAGAACGCCTAAAAATCAGCCCAATTGGATTTTCATCTTTTGCCTGTTATCTCATGTTATACAGACCGCTCACTCTAGCCAAGGTCGCCTGTC
>CALCPT010000538.1 GCA_937897265.1 uncultured Alcaligenaceae bacterium | reverse complement strand
AGACACTCTTTCCCTACACGACGCTCTTCCGATCTGTGTCACCTTGCGCCAGCGCAGTGGTCGTCAATGAATCTTGAGCCTGCATTTGACCAAGTGTTTCTTGCCAGGCGACGCCAGCCACCAAGGCGCCACCCACTAGTTGCTCAAGCAACACTGAACGCAGAGCACTTTGGGGCGCTCCCGACACCACCGCTGCGAATTGAACCCCAGCGGCTATTAAGGGCTCGGGCAAAAGGCGCTGACCGATTTCTTCGGCAATCGCTGACATCTCACGCAGGCCTAAACCCAGCCCACCGTCTTGCTCAGAGACCAAGACGCCCAGCCAGCCAGCGTTGGCGATCTCTTGCCAAGCCGAGCGATCAAAGCCCGTCTCCGAGCTTCTGAGTTGGCGCACACGAGCAGTCGTGTTACCGCGTGACAGCAAGTCACGTGCGCTATCGCGAAAGGCTTCGATTGCGGATTCGTTGAGTGTGACGTCGTTCATATTTTGTGCCTCTAAAACTTTTATCGTAATTGTGTCTAAGTTACCACTTGTGTCGTACTACCTGCCTAACGTAGATACCCACATTTCGTGCTGCTCTGCCGCTACTGCCGCTGCAGCGCCGCGATTTCAGGCTCACTGTAACCAAGCTTATGCAAGATGTCGACCGTGTGGGCGCCAATCGCGGCGGGTGGCCGAATAGCTGCCGTTGGGGTTTGACTAAATCTTGGGGCCACCGAAGGTTGCAGCACCCCTTGAACCTCACAAAAAGTCTGGCGTGCGACGTTATGGGGATGCAAAGGCGCTTCGGTCATGCTCAGCACGGGTGCGAAGCAAATATCGCTGCCCTCCATCACATCGCACCACTCTTGGCGGGTACGCGTGGCAAAAACTCGCTCAAATGTTTGACGCATTGCGGGCCAACTCGCGGGATCCCGTTGCTGCGTTTGGTCGATATCCTTTAAACCAGACTTTTCAATCAACAGAGCGTAGAACTGTGGCTCGATTGATCCCAGCGCAATCCATTTACCATCGGCACAGCGATAGGTGCCATAAAAGTGGGCGGCACCATCCAGCATATTTTGACCACGCTCATCACGCCATTGCCCCTCTGACATGCGTGCGTACATCAGCCCCATCAACAGTGCCGAACCGTCGGTCATGGCTGCATCGACGACCTGTCCCTTGCCGGTGACCTTAGCGCTCATGGCTGCGGCCAGTACCCCTGCCACCAGCAACATACCCCCACCACCAAAATCCCCTACCAAGTTCAAAGGCGGCAAAGGTTGTTCGGGCGTACCGATTGCGTGCAAGGCGCTAGATAAGGCAATGTAATTAATGTCGTGACCAGCCGCCTGAGCCAAAGGCCCTGTTTGTCCCCAACCCGTCATGCGGCCAAACACCAGTTTAGGATTGCGCGCGAGGCACACCTCTGGGCTCAAACCGAGTTTTTCCATGACACCCGGACGAAATCCTTCAATCAACACATCAGCGGATTCAATTAAGCGCAACACGACTTCAATGGCCTCGGGTTGCTTCAAATTCAACGAGATCGATTGTTTGTTGCGCCGCAGCACTTTGCTATAAACCGAATGTAAGTCAGTCTCTGCCGGCACCAGACGGTCAACGCAGACGACTTCTGCGCCCAGATCAGCTAACAACATCCCTGCAAAAGGCCCTGGGCCCAGCCCGGCAAGCTCGATTACCTTAAAGCCCTGCAGCGGTCCGCTCATGTCTTGTCCTTTTTGGGTGAGCACCTAGCTCTTATCGTTTTGGCGGGCGCTCGACTTATTGATAAGCACAATGATATTCGATCGCACTCAACCAAGGCACGGTCGAGGTTAATATCACTCACCGATTATCTTGTTATGACCCTGAGACCACTAACGTGATTCAAACCAACCAACAACAAATTGTCGACGAAGCGATTACCTCGCGCCATTCGATGCGTGCGTATTTACCGACGCCGGTGTCGCGTGAAGATATCACTCGCATGCTTGAAGTCGCAGCGCGCGCACCCTCTGGGTCGAACACCCAGCCCTGGAAAGCCTACGTATTGATGGGCGAAATGAAAGAACGCCTGAGTGCTGAAATTTTGGCTGTCTATCACGACAAAGCTCAATTCGAGGCACTCACTGAAGACTACAGGTACTACCCGAGTGATTGGAGCTCGCCTTATATAGACCGCCGTCGCAAAGTCGGTCTGGATCTGTATAAATTATTGGGTTTGGGACGTGATGATAAAGCAGGCATGCATGCCCAGCATGGCAAAAACTATACTTTTTTTGGTGCCCCAGTCGGTATGATTTTTACTGTCGAACGCAAAATGAATACGGGCTCATGGCTTGATTTTGGCTGCTTCTTGCAAAGTCTGATGATTGCGGCGCGAGGCCGCGGCTTAGACACCTGTGCCCAAGCCGCCTTCAACCGGTTTCACCCCGTCATTAGGCGCGTCACGGGTATCCCTGAACAAGAGGTCATTATGTGCGGACTGGCTTTAGGAGTCGCTGACATGAGCCAAATCGAGAACACGTTAATCAGCGAACGCGAACCCGTCGACGGCTTTGCGAAATTCTTGGACTAAATTAGGTTTAATATCAACCATAGGGTCACGACCTCAGACCACCGATCCAGCGCATCGAGCGATCGTTCAACCGCAGACTAGTGTCGGTCAACAGACTCAGCTCGGTCAAAAAATTGAATACAAATGTTTAGGGCAGTGTAAACTTCGCTGCACTGGGATGGCCATAGTTTGATTGGCCACTACGACCTTTTTTCAACCTCATCCACATCATAAAAAAACTATGGACTTTTCTCTCTCTTTGCATGAATTCTGGATCCCTCTGGGTCAGATCCTCTTAGTGAATATTGTGTTGTCAGGCGATAACGCTGTGGTCATCGCTTTAGCAGCCAGATCTTTACCCCCTAAGCAGCAAAAACTGGCGATCATTTGGGGTTCAGGCGCCGCAATTCTGATGCGGGTTGTACTGACAATTTTTGCAGTGAAGTTACTCACCCTGCCCTACCTAAAGCTAATTGGCGCGGTCCTCTTGGTGTGGATCGGCATTCAGCTATTGAGCTCAGATGAAGGCGAAGAGAATGTGTCCTCCAGCGACAATCTGGCCGCCGCCATCAAGACGATTCTGCTTGCAGATTTGGTCATGAGCTTAGATAACGTACTGGGTGTTGCTGCTGCCGCGAAAGGCAGTATGCCTCTGCTGATTATCGGCTTGGCAGTTAGCATCCCCTTAGTGATTTTTGGTGCCTCGCTGCTCTTAAAAGTCATGGAACGCTTTCCGATCATCATCACGATTGGTGGCGGCTTGTTAGGCTGGGTGGCTGGCGAAATGGCGGTGACCGATCCAGCGATCAGCGGTTGGCTTGAGGCGAATGCGCCTTACATGCATCACATGTATGTCGGCCCAATTATTTGTACAGCAATCGTACTCATTACGGGCAAAGTGCTCTCAAACAAGCATCATCAAAAATCCGCTTAGCGGGTTTGGTGGTCGTCGTCTCAAGGCGACCACCTAATATTTGTATCAAAACAAAGCGCCACGATTGATTGATCGTGGCGCTTTGTTTTTAGACGCTAAAAGGGTACCTCTTGTTTGTGCTGAAGTCGTTTTTTAAAATCACTAACAACCTGTACAGCATCTGCAGTGGGTGCTCAAAACTTGATGGTACGCACGACCTTGCCCCAGGTCTCATATTCTTGAGCAACAAAGGCACGCATTTCTTGAGGGGTGGTCGGGTCAGCCGCCATGGCCGCACCATTCAAGCGCTCAAGGGTTGCAGCATCGTGCAGCGACGCAACAATTGCTTGATTGAGTTTTTGAATAATGTCGGCGGGAGTTCGGGCTGGCGCGATAAAACCATACCAATTGGTCGCCTGGTATTTTTCAAAACCCTGCTCAGCCATCGTCGGCACATCAGGCAACGAGGCTTCACGCTTGGCGCCAGTGACGGCTAGGCCACGTAACTTGCCCCCCTTGATCTGAGGCACCGCAGTCGGCGCACTAGCAAAGACAGCCTGAATATTTCCGGCTAGCAGATCTGTCATCACTGGCCCACCACCCTTGTAATTGATATGCTCGGCCTGCGTGCCCGCACGCGCCTGTAATAGTTCTCCCGCAAGGTGTCCGGCACTGCCTAAGCCTGCCGAGCCATAAAACAAAGGCTTATCCTTATCTTTTGCCGCCGCAATGAAGTCAGCCAACGTTTTGATCGGTGAGTCAGACCGCACCACCAACACGTTACCGAAAGTCACACCGCCTGAAATCATCTCGAAATCTTTTAACGGCTGATAGCTTGTACCACCAGGCATGTGAGGGTTGACGGCCATCGAACCGACATTCGCCAGGCCAATTGTGTAACCATCTGGCGCCGCCTTGGCGATCGCTTCACACGCAATATTGCCTCCGGCCCCCGCACGGTTTTCAACCACAACAGTTTGACCTAGCAAAGCAGAAAGTTTGACCGCGATGGTGCGGGCCGCAGAGTCGGTGCCGCCACCCGGCGCGAAACCTACAATTAAACGAATGGGTTTAGTCGGAAAACGCTCGGCCGACTCGGTCTGTGCAAACGCCTGTGAGGCACACAACCATGCCACCAAGCAAACGCCCAGCCTGCTACCAAATAGTTTAAACATACCTGCCTCTATATTTTGCTTTTTTAATCGGTGACTAAAAAGGTAAATGCCATCGCGCTCGAATCTATTATATAAACGAGGCCTTGACTAGTGATTTGGCACCAACAACCCATCATGATCAACATCTTCACCTATGGCTCGCTCATGTATCCCGAGATTTTTGAAGCGGTCGCTGGGCAATCCTTTAATAACAAACCTGCCAAGCTGTTGAATTGGCGTCGGCATCAATTGCAAGGTGAATCCTACCCGGCGGCCACGCCCTGTGTCGGCCATCAACTCGAGGGTGTAGTGTGGTTCAATGTTAGCGCACAGGCTCTCACGCGCTTGGATACCTTTGAAACCTCTAGCTATGCTCGAGAACCGGTTCAGATACGTACGTCAGACGGCGCGATGCACTCGGCGCACATTTATCGATGGCTTGACCTGACTCGTCTGCTAGGCGAAGATTGGTCAACGCACATGTTTGAGACGCAACACCTGAAGCATTTTCTAAATACCCATAACAAGGTTTGACGCACAATATGTTCAATCGTCTTGCGATACTCGCTCTTAGACTGACGGCGGTGATGGGCTTAACAGGCTTATGTTCACCACTTTTTGCTCAAGCGACCTTTCCAACCAAGCCCGTGACGCTCTTAGTGGGCAGTGCCGCCGGCGGCTCAAACGATATTTTTGCGCGTGCGATCGGCAAACATCTGCAAGCGGCGTTAGGCGTTGCCGTTGTTGTTGAAAATAAACCTGCAGCAGGCGGGATTCTCGCGAACGTTCTTTTAGCGAAAGCACCGGCCGATGGCTACACCTTGGTTGTGCTGTCGTCGACGTTCACGACCGGTGCGGCAATTCGAACCAATTTGCCCTACGATGCACAAACGAGTTTTTCACCCGTCGCCATGTTGGCCAAAGGGCCGTTGTTAATCACCGTAGGTAAGCAAACGCCTTTTCAGACGCTTGAAGACCTGATCCTCTTTGCAAAGGCGAACCCAGCCAAGCTGAATTACGGCACCTCTGGCGTTGGTAGCATCAATCAATTTGCCACAGAAATTTTGGCTGAAGCCGCACAGATCAAACTCACGCACGTACCATACAAAGGCATGAGCCCTGCCGTAACCGATTTGATCGGAGGACAAATCGATTTGCTGATCGCCAGTGCGCCGTCCTTACTCGCGCAAGTGAAAGGCGAAAAAATCAGAGCTCTGGCGGTAAGCACCGCATCGCGCAGTGACGTGGCACCTTCAATTCGATCTTTGGGCGAAGCAGGCTACGCACAAAGCGCTGTCGAGCTCTGGTGGGGTGTACTCGCACCCGCCAACACACCGGCCCCAGTCGTAGAGCAACTGAACGCGACGATCAATCAGGCGATAACCTCTGACGACATGAAAGCCTTTTTTATTAAAGAAGGTGCCAGCCCTGCTCCGATGAGCACAGAAGCCTTTGCGCAACATCTTTCGGCTGAACTGGCGCGCTGGAAGCGCGTCGCCCAAGCCGCAGATATCCAACCCGAGTGAGTCCGATGACACAAACACCATCCTCAACACAAGCCTCTGCGCTCCCTGAACGATCTGGCAGTCAAGGTCCTTTGTCAGGGGTACGCGTCATTGATCTATCGGCCTATATTGCAGGGCCCTATGGATGCTCACTGCTTGCCGATCAAGGCGCCGAGATCATCAAAATTGAACCGCCTAGCGGGGATAACTTACGTCGATACCCCTCCTCCTTGGCTTCTGAGAGCCGCGCTTTTTTGGGCGTCAACCGCAGCAAATTGGCTGCCGTTTTGGATATTAAAGATCCAGACGATCTCGCCACGCTACTGACCCTCATTGAAACTGCGGACGTCTTAGTGCATAACTTCAGACCAAGCGTTGCCCCGCGCATCGGGATCGGCTACGAAACGCTAAAAACGTTGAACCCGCGGTTAATTTATTGCGCAGTCAGTGGTTATGGCGAATCTGGCCCTTTCAAAGAAAAGGCCGGCTTTGATCAGGTCTTACAAACCATGACTGGCATGACCGTATTACAGGGCAAAGCGGGCGGACCACCAGAAATTTTGTACGGCTCGATTGTGGATTACTACACCTCGGCGTTGGTGGCGGGTGCTGTGTCTTCAGCCTTGTTTGAGCGCGAACGCTCTGGCCAGGGGCAGTATGTCGGCGTCTCGCTACTCGCAGCGGCGCTCACCTTGCAATCGGCACGCCTAGTCTGGGCCGAGGGTGAAGGTCGCGAGGTTGGCCGAGATATGCGTTCGCTTGGAATTACGGGCATACACCCAACGCGCGAAGGCTATTTATATATTTCTGCCAACGTGCCGCATTTTTGGACGGCCTTGTGTCAAAAAGTTGGTCTCGAAGAGCTCGCTAACAACGAACGCTACGACACCGTACGCAAACGTGCTCAGCACCAAGACGAGATCGTGCCAAAGATACGCGAGGCACTTCTTCAACATACCGCTTTTGAGTGGGAGGCTATTTTTGGCGAAGAGGTGCCTTGCTCAGCAGCCCTATCGATTGAAGACATGTTTGAGCATCCGCAGGTTGCCAGCCAAGACCTGATCACAAATTTTGAACACCCAGTCGTCGGCAAGTACCGTGGTCTGAAGCGTTCAATCAAGTTTAGTCGCACGCCTGGCCCCGAGCCCTTTGCCGCACCAACACTGGGGCAACACACTGACTTGATCCGTAACGAAGCAAAGCGTTTGCGCAAAGCAAATAAAAAAACATGACGACACAAGTCTCTGCAGGATCACTCGCGTCTGAGTACGTTCCCAACTCAGCTGGCTTAAATACTCCGATGCTACCGGTTCCCTTGAGGGCCTGTGACTGTCACTTGCATATTTACGATGCACGATTCGCGCAGTCCGTCGATGCTGCATCGTTACTCGACTTGGCCACGGTGAACGAGTATCGACTTTTGCAAAAACGTTTGGGCACAGAACGCGCTGTTGTTGTCACGCCACGCAGCTACGGTGTCGATAATGATGTCACACTCGACGCGATCGCCCAACTTGGTATCGATCGTACGCGGGGGGTTGCTGTCTTGCGCAGTGATGTCAGCGACACAACACTCAAGGCCTTAGACGCTGGCGGCATTCGTGGAGTGCGCTTTTCTCTTTACACCCTCAAACATGCGGCTGCGAGTTTTGAGATGGTCGAACCGCTAGCTGCGCGCATCGCCAACTTGGGATGGCATTTGCAATTGCACTGGACCGCAGATCAAATCGTTGAGCACGAGGCGATGCTTAAGCGCCTGCCCACGCCACTCGTGTTCGATCACATGACACGTTTGCCACAGCCTCTTGGTCTCAAACACCCCGCCGTCAAGATCGTCGAACATCTGTTAGCCCAAGGTCGTACTTGGATCAAGCTCTCGGGTGCTTATTTAGATAGCCAAGTCGGTGAAGCTGGCGAGTTTTTAGATATCGATCCGATCGCGCGACACTGGATTGCCACCGCACCGAACCGTCTAGTGTGGGGAAGCGACTGGCCCCACCCGACCGAGACGACTAAGCCCAACGACGCCAACATGCTTGACATGCTGGCACGCTGGACGACTGACCGCTCAGTGATTGAGCAAATTTTGGTCAGCAATCCTACTGAGCTTTATGGATTTAACTAGGCAACGTCGTATTGCTCACCTAGATATGGATGCGTTTTTCGCATCGGTGGAGTTGCTGACCTATCCAGAGTTACGCGGCCAGGCCGTTGTCGTGGGGGGGCGTAACGCCAGCACCCCAATCACCAATGCTAAAGGCGATAAACAATTTTCACGCTTACGTGACTATGCAGGGCGCGGGGTGGTCACGACCTCGACCTACGAAGCGCGCGCTTTAGGCGTATTTTCGGGTATGGGTTTAATGAAATCCGCTGCCTTGGCACCTGATGCAATTTTGCTGCCGGCAAACTTCGAGGCCTATCGACACTTTTCACGTCTGTTCAAAGAGGCTGTTGCCTCGGTCGCCCCGCACATCGAAGATCGCGGCATTGATGAGATCTACATTGATCTGACGCAGGTCGAAGGTGACTCTCTGGTAGTTGCCAAACACATCAAGCAAGCGGTGTTTGATGCCACGGGCTTAACCTGTTCAATCGGCATCACAACGAACAAGCTCTTATCGAAAATCTGCTCTGAGCTTGATAAGCCCGACGGCATCACGATTCTTGATCCGAGCGAACTGGCCACACGCATTTGGCCGCTAGCAGCAAAAAAAATCAATGGTATTGGGCCAAAAGCTAACGACAAGCTGGCAGCATTAAATATCCACACCATCGGCGAGCTCGCCGCAGCGCCCGCCGAACTATTGGTGGCACATTTTGGTCGAAGTACCGGCGCGTGGATGGCGCAAGTTTCACAAGGAATCGATGAGCGACCTGTTGTGACTTGGTCTGAGCCCAAGTCTCTTAGCCGTGAAACCACCTTCGATCGTGACTTGCATGCCAAGCATGATCGCGCACGGCTTTCTGAAATTTTCACAAATCTTTGCATGCGGCTAGCGGATGATCTTCAGCGTAAAGGCTACGCCTGTCGCACGATCGGCATCAAGCTGAAATTTGCAGATTTTCAAGTGATCACCCGTGACCTAACCTTGCCAGGAGATGTCATCGACGGCTCTCAGATTCGACTGGCTGCTACCGAATGTTTAAAACGGGTGCCACTTGAGCAAAGGATTCGTCTGCTCGGGGTTCGCGCTGGGGGCCTACGACCGGTGCAGGCAGCCGAGTATGTTGAACGAGAGACTCAACCCACCTTACCGTTTGAGTTTGAATAACACACGCCAGGGCGTAGCACTAGCGCTGCGTAGCCGTAGCGCTACGCAGCCATATCGTTATAAGCAAAGATAAAATCATTCTTTGACCCAGGTCGTTTAAGCCTCTAGCCTTTAGGCTTTACGATCTGTGTGACTCCATGTATCAACCCTCAAGTTTCGACACTGCGCGTTTAACTGAACGTGCCAGCCAACTCGCTGGCCAAATTCAACGCAACAAAGACGGCTTACTCAGCGACGACCACCTGAAACCGCTACGTTTGCAAAACGGGCTCTATATTCAGCGCCATGCCCCAATGCTGCGCATTGCCATCGCCTACGGCATGCTCAACAGCAAGCAACTGAGAGCCTTAGGTGAGGTCGCACGCAAGTATGACCGTGGCTACGGACACCTAACCACGCGTCAGAATATGCAGTTGAACTGGATTTCATTAGACGACACACCCAAAGCTTTACTTGACTTAGCTCAAGTGGGCATCCATGGCATTCAATCAAGTGGTAACTGTTTGCGTAACATCACCAGTGATGCGCTGGCTGGCATTGCACCCGACGAAATCCTCGATCCCCGCCCCTACGCCGAACTGTTACGCCAATGGAGCACGTTTCACCCCGAGCTTTGTTTTTTACCTCGTAAATTTAAAGTCGCACTGACCGGCACACCAGAAGATCGCGCACTGGTTCAAATCCATGACATGGCCTTTGAAGTTGTTCAAGCCACACCTCACGCAGTATTTCGTGTGCGCGTGGGTGGCGGCTTAGGCCGTACCCCCATCTTGGGTCCAGTGCTGCGCGAGCGGTTGGATTGGTTTGATCTGTTGACTTACACCCATGCCGTCATGCGGGTGTACAACGAGCTCGGACGACGCGACAACCTCACCAAGGCACGGATCAAAATTTTAGTACGCAGCGTCGGCATCGAAAAATTTAGCGAAATGGTTGAAGCCGAATGGCAAGACCTTCGTGATGGCCCGCATCAGCTTACGCAAGCGGAGCTAGACCGTGTCAAACATGCGTTCATCGAGCCCGATTGGACGTCAGGAGAAGCGCTTGCAAATCTTGACCAAGCAGGAAAAGGCAGTCAGAAGACACAGTGGCAACGCTGGCTAGCGCGCAATCGCCTGGCACACCGCCAACCCGGTTACGCAGCCATTCTCATCCCCTTAAAAGCCCCAGGTCGCGCACCGGGCGATGTCACCAGTGATGAGATGGATGCAATCGCTGGGATCGCCGATCGGTTTAGCCAAGGCTTCATTCGCGTCAGTCATACCCAAGATTTTGTCTTGCCGGCGGTACGCGAGTCTGATCTACCAGCTCTCTACGAAGCCTTGCAAGCGCTAAATCTGCATCACGCGGTAGGCGGTCTGATCGGTGCAATGGTAGCTTGTCCTGGCGGCGATTTCTGTGCCTTAGCCAATGCACGTTCGCTACCGATTGCAGAAGACATTGCGCAACGCTTCGCGGCGCTTGATGCACAAGAAAATATCGGGCCATTGGATTTGCGAATTTCAGGCTGCATGAATAGCTGCGGACATCACCACGTCGGTCATATCGGAATTTTGGGAGTTGATAAAGACGGCGCTGCTTTTTATCAAATTTTGCTAGGCGGCCACTCGGGACATGGTGCGCCCGCCGCACTTGGTACCATCATCGGGCGCGCCTTTGCTGAAGATGAAGTTGGCGACGCGATCGAAGAAATTATCGACGCCTACCTCGAACAGCGCGAACCCGGCGAATCCTTCAGGCAAGCGGTAGCGCGCTTAGGCAAGCCAGTGTTTGCGCAGGCCGCAGAAGCCGCCCGCAAACCCGAACACAAGCCCAAGCGTGTGCAGTCAACAGTTCAAAGCGAGACGCCAGCATGAAAGTTTGGTTTATCGGTGCAGGGCCTGGCGACCCAGAGTTAATGACGCGCAAAGCCTGGCGAGTATTAAGCCAAGCAGATGTCGTATTACACGATGCCTTGATGGATACCGCAGGGATGCAGGAAGCCGCGCCAAATGCCCAATGGCTTGAGGTCGGCAAGCGTTCAGGGCGCCCCTCGGTCGAGCAGGCATTTATTTGCCGCTCGCTGGTCACGCTTGCAAAGCGCGGTTTAACCGTAGTGCGCTTAAAAGGCGGCGATCCTTCGATTTTTGGTCGCTTAGCCGAAGAGCTTCAAGCCTGCCGCACCGAAAATATTGACGTTGAAATCATCCCTGGGGTGACCGCAGCGTGCGCCGCCGCCGCCGACCTACAAACTAGCCTGACCTTGCGAGGTGAATCGCGCAGTGTGGTCTTTGTCACACCCCGACTTGGTAAGCACGAAGCCAACATACACAACGAGTGGTTAAACGCCGCGATGGCAGCCCAGACCGTTGTACTTTACATGGCGAGCTCTCAGGCAAAAGAGATCTGCAACAGTTTGATTGAGGCCGGCAAACCCAAACAGACACCTATTTGCATCGTTGAAAATGCTAGCCGCCTCGGGGTACGGTTCAAAGACACGTTGTTTGAGGTCGCACAAAACGGCCTACCCAAACTTGATGGGCCGGTCACCTTGTTGGTTGGCCAAGCCTTGGCTTTAGCGCAGATTTCGCCAATGCCGTTGACTGAGACTTCGCCCGCATGCACAGCGGGATTGGCCCAAAAACACGCGTTCGCCTAGGTAGATTTTTTATTGAGCAACCTCTTTCATACATTGCTCTGACATCCTCCTGATGATGAGCGGCACCCTGATGCAACAAACACTCACGATGAACACCACACAAACTAGCGATACCCTCTGCATCTTCGATTTCACTGGCAAACGGCTGGCGCATGCAACACCGTTAACCTTAGTATTCGACACTGACGCAATCTTAAAGCGCTCAGACTCAGGGACGGTCACAACTCATTTAAGAGGGATACTGGCAGCGCATGCGACGCAGCCTGAAGCGATTGGCGTTCGGTTTGATAAATTTACCGACGGGCGCTCATATTCGATTGCCTCGCGCCTGCGCGAAATCGGCTACACCGGCGAACTGCATGCCTTGGGTGACATTAACCAAGAGATTGTTTTTCTATTGCGCCGGGTGGGATTTACCCACTTCCATATTCCAGATCCTGGTACGGCGACCCTAGCGCCTAAGATTCTTGAGCCGTTCAATGGCTTCTATCAGGCTGGCTCAGATGGAACCCGAGCCCAGTGGCAGCTGTAGGTAGGCTCGAAGCCCGCGCGGTATCTGTCACCAAGGTCAAGGCGTACGCCATGCAACCCAGCGCGACGGCGCGATAGAGGTACTGCAGATAAGGTTTTGTTTGCATGTCAGCCCACCTTCGCTTGAATGACCTAGACCCTCTCAACACGAGAGACGTTCAGTGCGTAGGTAAGCGTAACGGTTCACAGCACATTACAAAACAACTATATTCTCATTTGAATATAAGTCATTTAGTTATAACTAAAATACTCCACGTAAACTGAGGCGTGCGCGCTCACGTGATTTTGATTGCGTGAAGCCGCTTTCGAGATGCTGTTTTTCAGATTCAAGGATATCAAGCATGGCAAATTTTGAAGATTTAGATCTGGTGGGTGTTGCACAAGGAATTGCCGCTAAACAATTTAGCTCGCAAGAGATTACAGCTTGGTCTTTAAACCGTCTCGAAACCATCGGTCGCACATTCAACGCTGTATTTCGTATTGATCACGACCAAGCGTTAGCGCGCGCAAAAAAACTAGATGCACAGCAGGCACGAGGTGAAGCACTTGCCCCCTTACACGGTGTGCCACTTGCTCATAAAGATTTGCTTGAAGTTGCTGGCCTTGAAATGCATGTGGGCTCAAAGATTCTGCAAGGCAACATTGCTAAACACAACGCCTGGGCGATCGACACGCTTGACGCTGCGGGGCAGGTAAATTTAGGTGCGTTACATATGGCAGAATTCGCCATGAGCCCCACGGGCTTTAACGCGCACTACGGTCACGGCTTAAACCCCTGGAACCCAGCCTATGCCTGCGGTGGATCGTCAAGCGGCTCGGGGATCGCGGTGGCTGCTCGCTTGATCTACGGGTCACTTGGCAGCGACACCGGTGGCTCGATTAGACACCCTGCTGCAATGTGTGGAGTGACCGGCATCAAGCCTACGGCTGGGCGTGTCAGTTTTGCTGGCGTCTTTCCGCTATCGCATACGCTGGATTGCGTGGGGCCCTTAGCGCAAACTGCCCGCGACTGTGCACGACTCCTGACGCATATCAGCAGCCCCAACGCGGCTGATCCATGGTGTACACCGCGCGCCAATGAAGATTACGAAGCAACGCTAGACGGCAATATCAAAGGCCTGAGAATAGGCGTACCTCAGTCCTATTATCGCGAAAACCTTGACTCTGAAGTTGCCGCAGCATTACAAACCAGCTTAGAAGTTTTACAGGCGCGAGGCGCGGTGCTCGTTGATGTGCCGGTACCAGACATGGCAAAAATCCATGAAATGACCTCCATCGTACTCACCGTTGAAGCCGCCACGGTGCACAACCGCTGGATGCAAACCCGCCGAGAAGACTATGGCTCGCAAGTCCTGGCACGCACCGCAGCAGGCTTCACTCACAGTGGCATCACGTACCGCGAAGCGCTTGATGCTCGACAAGCCTTGATTCAAAGCTATTTGGACACGTGCTTTGCGAACTGTGATGTGGTGCATCTGCCTGTCTTAATGGTGCAAACGCCCACGATTGCGTCAACCACCACCGGCACTCTTGACGAGATTTTGCAGTCCATCGGTGGCTTCACTTACGCGAATCGTGCAATTAATTATTTGGGATTACCGTCGATGAGCGTTCCGGCGGGGCTCTCGAGTATCAACATGCCACTAGCGTTTCAGTTGGTTGGTCGTCACTTTGAAGAGGCTAAACTGCTGAAGATCGCTGATGCGTTTCAGCGTGATACCAGTTGGCATCGTATGCAACCGACGCTGTCAACTACCGCGCCGTAATGGACGTAGCTTGAGAGATCAACAATGAAAATTACCTCAACGCAAAAGATTCTAGGCGCGCAAGTTCAAGGCTTAGACCTCGGCGTGACTTTGACTGACGCTCAGGTTGACTCCTTAATTCTGGCTCTTGGCACACATGGTGTTTTAGAATTTACCAATCAGACACTGACCACGGCACAACTCAAAGCCTTTAGCGAGCGTTTTGGCGATCTCTATGTCAGCCCAGGTGGACGCGCACAGGCCGAGGGGTTTCCTGAGGTCATGATCCTGTCAAATATGGTGCAAGACGGAAAACCTCTTGGCTTGAGCGATGCGGGCCAGTCTTGGCACACCGACATGTCTTACTCAAACATGATCGCCTTTGCCAATGTTTTACATGGCACTGTCATCCCGCAACGCGAAGGCAAGCCCTTAGGCGCAACGCAGTTTCGTAACACTCAGGCGGTCTACAACGACCTTCCCCAAGAGTTAAAAGAGCGGCTCGCCAACAAAACCATCACGCACGATTTCAACAAGTTTTGGGACATGATGCGCAGTCGCCCAGGTAGCGTGCGCCCTGCGCTCAGTGATGAAGAAAAGCGCAAACGTCCTCCGGTCGACCACCCTGCTTTCTTGACCCACCCGATCACGCAGAAAAAAGTGCTCTATGCCAACCCGGGCTATGCAATAAAAATTAATGGCCTAAATCAACAAGAAAGTGATGAGACGCTTCAATATCTTTTTGACTTGCAAATGCAAGACAAATATCTTTACACCTATCACTGGCAAAAAGATTCACTATTGATGTGGGACAACATTGGCACGATGCATAACGCCGTCGCCGACTATGGCCCTGACGAGCATCGCTACATCAGACGCTGTCAGGTTATGGCTACGCATTTTTATGGGACGCAAGGTACACGTTCGCCAATATTTTTCAAAGCAGTTTGACTGTAGTTTTGCGAAATTATCTGAATACTGTTTGAACAGATACGTCAACTCTTTACCTTTGCCTCACACATGACCTTTTTACAACTTGCACGACGCGCCTTATTGCACCTAACGCTGTGCGCCATCGCCGCGCCCTGCTTCGCACAATCAACAACTGTCAGCTACCCCACGCGTGCTGTGCGCCTACTGATTGCGTACACCCCAGGTGGCGCCACCGATATTGTTGGGCGCCTGCTTGCACAAGAACTTTCGCTGCAACTCGGACAAGCGGTCGTGGTCGAAAATCGTGCTGGCGGTGGTACGCTTTTGGCCACCGAGACCTTACGCAAGGCTATACCCGATGGCTACACTCTGCTGTTTGGTACGAACGCGTTTGTGATTACGCCGTTACTGCACGACACGCCAACCTACGACCCAGTCAAAGACTTTGAACCGGTTGGCCTCACAACGATTCAGCCTTTAGGACTTTTAGTCGCACCACAAACGCAACTTGATACAACTGAAAAACTAATTGCTTACGCCAAGCAACACCCCGGAAAAATCAACTTTGCCTCGTCTAGCAACGGGACCGCACAACATCTTACGGGCGAAGCGTTTCGAGTCGCGGCCGATATTGATATCGTGCATGTTGCCTACAAAGGCGCGAGCCCTGCGCTCATCGATTTAATGGCGGGCCGCGTTGACATGATGTTCACCTCGTTGGTCGGCAATATGGAGCACGTCAAGGAAGGCCGACTGTTGTTATTAGCCACCACCGGCAGCAAGCCCACCCAAGCCACGCCTACGATCCCGACCGTGGCTCAGGCTGGTCTGTCAGGCTTTGAAGCCTACACATGGCAAGGTGTGATCGCACCGGGCGGCACACCAAAGCCTATCATTGAGCAGCTCAACGCCGCGGTGATCAAGGCGGCGCAGGCGCCAAAGATTGTCGAAACACTCGCGGCCCAAGGCATGGAGGTCAAGACCTCGACCCCCCAAGAAATGCGTGCACTGTGGCTCAAAGACAGCGCGCAATACAAAACTCTTTTGCAGCGCACCAAAACAAGTATTCAATAGGTCGTCACTCGAATAGTTTTTAGCGAGTTGCAAGAGGAAACCGTTCGAATAATTTTTAGCCTATGATTGCTCCACTTACACGGAGACCATATGGCAACCTTTACTTCAAAACGTTTTACACAGCTCACCCTTGACACCGTTGCGCCTGAAGCGCGCGAACTCGCGGGCGACATCTTAAAGATTTCGAGCGTCGGGCTAGCAGGCCCCTATAACGTCATGTTGCGCAGCCCAGTGTTTGCCGATCGCATGAAAAAAATGCTCGACTATCTGCGCTGGAACTCTTCAATCCCGATGCGTTTAAGCGAACTGGCTATTTTGATTCAAGCGCGCATCTGGAAATCTCAAGTTGAGTGGCATGCACACTACCCTATCGCCTTGCGCGAAGGCTTGCCAGCGCACGTTGCTGATGACATCAAAGCAGGGATCCGTCCGCGTAATATGCAACCTGACGAGGCTGCTGTGTATGACGTTTGCACCACCATGACTGAAAACCATGAAATTAGCGATGAGTTGTTTAACAGCGCGAAAGCCATCCTCGGTGAACAGCAAATCGTAGACGTGATTGCCGTGACCGGCACCTATGTCACGATTGCGATGCTGCTTAGCTTAGGCGAAGAGCCAGTTCCAGTGGGCAAACCCTTGCCCTTCCCTGAAAAAGCTCGGTCAGCTTAAGCAGGTTACTGAATTGAGATCTACAGCGTCGGCCAAGACACGCGAGTGTTTTGACCGACAATGTCAGGTCATTGTCACCTAGTTGCCCATTCACGAGGCGCTTGCCGCTTAACCGCGCAATCGCAATCATCAACGACGAGGCTGCAACATGATTTCAAATCGTTTAACGAGATATCTTTCAGCACTTGTTTCAACGCTGGGGATCACTACCGCCGCTTTGTACTCAGGCTGCACGCTCGCGCAAGTGGCTGATGGGCAAGCGTATCCCGCAAGAGCGGTGACCGTGATTGTGCCCTTTCCACCTGGCGGCGGCACCGATATCGGCGCGCGCTTAGTCGCGCAAAAGCTCTCACTAAAGTGGGGTCAGTCGGTAGTCGTTGAAAACCGTGGCGGCGCGGCAGGCTTGCTAGGTGCAGATGCGGTGGCGAAAGCTAAGCCCGACGGCTATACGCTGTTGGTAGGTAACGTGGGCACTCAGTCGGTCAACCCCGCGCTTTACGCCAAAATGCCCTACAACCCAGATACCGCTTTTGAACCCATCACCATGATTGCCGAGCTGCCTTTGGTGTTGTTGGTCACACCATCGTTACCCTATCGGTCAGTACAAGAGGTGATCGCGGCCGCCAAGGCAGAACCCGGCAAAATTAGCTATGCCAGTTCTGGAGCAGGAGGCGCCCCCCACCTCGCGGCCGAAATTCTCAAAAGCTCGGCTGGTATCGAGTTATTACACGTGCCTTATAAAGGCGGTGGTCCGGCTGTTGCCGACTTAATGGCTGGACACGTCAACCTACTCTTCGCGACCGTGCTTGAAGGCAGCGGTGCAGTGCGCTCGGGCAAACTGCGCGGACTGGCGATCAGTAGCGCCACCCGCTCGCTCGCGCTGCCCGAGTTACCAACGGTCGCCGAAAGCGATGTACCCGGCTTTGATACGGGCTCTTGGATTGGGATGCTTGCCCCTGCCGGAACTAGCCAAGCAATTATTCAAAAGATTGCTGCCGATGTCCGCGCCGTGCTGTCCCAAGACGACACGCGAGACGTGTTGCTTAAACAAGGCGCGACTCCTCTGATTATGACAACCGAGCAATTCACTGCGCGTATCAATCTTGATCGCAAGCGCTATGGTGAGGTCATCAAAGCCAGTGGAATCAAGGTGGATTAACCGCCGCCACGCCAACACTACGCGTTCAGCGGTACGCACGGACAGCCTCCTCGATCAAAGCAAGGCTCTGTCAATACGCGTATTTTTTAACCTGCGCCTCGTCCCACTCAATCCCCGAGCCGGGCTCGTTGCGTAACACTGCCTGACCTCCCACAATCTCAAGCGGGGTCTTTAAAATTGGGTTGGCCCAATCGACATATTCAAGCCAGTGCGCCGTCGGTGTGACACACATCAGATGCGCACTAACCTCTGGGAACAAATGAGTCGACATCGGTAACGCTGCTGCGTCAGCGATTGCAGCAGCTCGCAACCAGCCTGAGACGCCACCAATGCGCTCTAGATCAGGCATCACATAGTCGCTTGCCTGCGCGGCAATCGCACGCGACATATCGCGCGAGCCCCAGTAATTTTCGCCAATCTGCACTGGAGTCTTCAACGCTGCGGCAACGCGGGCACAGCCCGCATGATCATCGGCCCGCACAGGCTCTTCGATCCAGGTTAAACCCAAGTCGTCGAGTGCATGCCCGCGGCGAATCGCCTCGGAAGGATCTAGACCTTGGTTGTAATCAGTCATCAGCCGAACGCCGGCGGGCAAGGCACTTTGCACCGCTTTGACCGCCGCAACATCATCGTTTGAGTCAGCGTAGCCCAAACGCAATTTCATTCCGGTAAAGCCACCGGCGAGTAGTTCGTTTGACTCTTGGACCAAGGCGGCTAGGTCTGCGCGTTGCCCGGTCAGGCCCAAGCCACAACTGTTGTAAGCCGTCACAGGTTTGAGTTGGCCGCCCAAGAGGCCAAAGCCCGCGCTGAAGTCCAAGCGCTGGCTGAAGCAGCCGCGTTGGCTACCGGACAGGCCGCGCCTGCGAAGTCCCAGCTAAGCCGAGAAGACCGCGAACAACTCGCCCGTGCAGAAGCGGCCAGCATCAACGCCGCTTCCCAGGCCAAGCCTGTTGC
>CALCPT010000537.1 GCA_937897265.1 uncultured Alcaligenaceae bacterium | reverse complement strand
CTTGACCACAGCGGCAATGTCCTTGTCAGACAGCATCCCGAACACTGCGTAGGTATAGGGATGAAAACCCATATTACCCAGATTTTTTTCAAGAACCGCAGCTGCATGAGGGTTATGCGCCACATCAAGAATAACTGTCGGTTGACCAGGCAAAATCTGAAAACGTCCAGGCAAAGAGGCTTGTAGCAAGCCTAGACGCACCGCTTGCTGGGGCACGGCTAAACGCTCGCGCAAGGCCTCAAGCGCGGCCAAGGCACCAGAGGCATTGAGCAGTTGATTGGCGCCCCGCAAAGCAGGATACGCCAACGCATTGCGCCGTTGTTGGCGGCCAGCAAACGCCCATTGCTGCCGATCACCCGAGTAGTTAAAGTCACGCCCAAATAACCACAGATCACAGCCTATGGTTTTGGCGTAATCGAGCACCGATTGGGGCGGCGCTGGGTCACTGCAAATCGCAGGACGCCCTTCGCGATAGATATGCGCCTTTTCAAAACCGATTTTTTCGCGGGTATCGCCTAGCCAGTCAACGTGATCAATATCGACGCTGGTGATGATTGAGCAATCAGCATCCACAATATTGACCGCATCTAAGCGCCCGCCCAGCCCAACTTCGAGCACCATCACATCAAGCGAGGCCGCGGCAAACATGGCCAATGTTGCGAGTGTTGAATATTCGAAATAAGTTAACGATACGCCCTGGCGAGCAGCCTCGACCATGCTGAAATAGCGCACAAACTCAGCGTCAGAGACAATTTCACCGTTTAGGCGAGCCCGTTCGTTAAAGTTCACCAGATGGGGCGATGTGTAGAGCCCCACGCGATAGCCTGCGGCGAGCAAAATCGCCTCGAGCATGGCGCAGGTTGAACCCTTGCCGTTGGTGCCGCCCACCACAATCTTGAGTGCAGTGGTTTCAATCGGCAAACGCGCAGCGACTTCGCGCACACGCTCAAGCCCCATATCGATCGCGCTTGGATGAAGCTGTTCAAGATAACTAAGCCAATCAGCGAGTGAGGCGGTGTTTGAGGGTGCAGCAAGGGTCATGGCAAAAGTTGCATTGGGTCAGCAGACAAGGCTGTAGTTTAACAGCGGCTCTGGCGCCGCCCGAGAGCGCTTAGAGATGAACTGAAATAGTGCTAACGCGTTTGCCATGTTTCTAATCGCTCAGACTTAGAAATGAGATGCTTTACGCTATTTCTACTAAAATTGTCCATACATGAATGACCGCAAACCCTTAGACTTGACTGCTTTTCTTTGCATCGCGCTGCTCTGCTCTCTTTGGGGTGGGCAACAAGTTCTGTTTAAGCTCACCATTCACGAGATTCACCCCAACATGCAAATCGCCTTGCGCTCGGGTATTGGATGCGTGTTGCTAGCCGCTTTCATGTGGCACAAAGGCGTTTCACTGGCGTTATGGCGTGGGCCATGGCGCGCGGGCACGATGGTAGGAGCCTTGTTTGCCCTAGAGTGGTGGATGATCGGCGAAGGCCTGCGGCATACAAGCGCATCGCATGTGGTGGTCTTTTTATATACAGCCCCAATTTTTACTGCTCTTGGCCTGCATGTCTGGCGTCCTGACGAACGCTTAAACTGGTGGCAATGGGCAGGTGTCTTAATTTGCTTTGGCGGAATCGGCCTGGCGTTTTTAGGCTCACCCGCACCCACACCACTCAATCCGCAAACGTGGCTTGGGGATTGTCTCGCCTTAGGTGCCGGTGTCCTATGGGCCGCGACGACAGTCATCATCCGTTGCTCGGGTTTAGCGCGTATCGCCGCCACACAAACAACCATGTATCAACTGTTAATTGGCGCTTTGGTGATCCTGCTACTGTGCCTTGTTCTGGGTGAGACCGAGATCCACTGGAGCCCTTTTTTAGTCGCAAGCGTACTGGGTCAAGGTATCGTGATTTCGTTTTTTAGCTTACTGGTATGGATTTGGCTACTTAGACATTATTTGGCCTCAAGAGTCTCGATTTTTACCTTTATGGCACCGCTGATCGGCGTAGGCTTGAGCGTATGGTTGTTAGACGAGCCTCTTCACGGCGCATTTATCTGGGGTGCCTTGATGGTGATGGCGGGGGTAATTTTGGTGAATCTTGCACCACAGACTCGACGCGTGAACGGAGCCTAATATTGCCATGTGTTTAGCTATTTTTGCTCAAAATGTTTTACCTGACTGGCCGTTGGTGGTTGTGGCGAATCGCGATGAACTTCATGTGCGTCCAACCGAGCCCGCACGCCCCTGGGATGAAACCCCCTCGCTGCTGGCAGGCCGTGATCTACAAGCTGGAGGGACCTGGCTTGGGTTGACCACAGCGGGGCGTATCGCTTTACTCACAAATTATCGCGAAACGGGGCTGCGTGATGATCAGGCTCCCTCGCGTGGCCATCTTGCAGAGCGCTATTTGCGTGACGAGCAGCCAGCGCAACACTATCTGCAAACGTTGCAACAACACAGTGCGCCTTACAACGGTTTTAACTTGTTGGCCGGCGACCAAAGCGGCTTGTGGTATTACTCAAATCGTCTGAACGCAGCACCGGTTAAGGTACCTGACGGTGTCAGTGGGGTATCAAACGCTACGCTTAATACACCGTGGCCGAAACTACTGCGCACACAACGCAGTGTCTCTGAGCATCTGGCGCAGGCTCAAGCTCCTGACCCTGCCCGTCTGTTTGAAATTTTTCAGGATACTGTTCGTGCTGCCGAACACGAACTGCCTGACACAGGCGTTGGTCTAGATCGCGAAAAACTGCTCGGTAGCCCGTTTATTAAAAACGAACGCTACGGCACGCGTTGTACGACGATTATTTTGCAGCACCGCCAGGGCTACGCGTTGTTTTACGAAAAGCGCTATGACGCCTTTGGGCAAGAGATGGGCGACAGCAACTGGCAAGTCAATTTTTTATCTCGTACGATCGTCGCAAGGTAATACCTTTGACCTAAAACGCACGGTCGTTTCGTTGACATGCTAATCAACCTCGTTATCACGGACACCTTTCGCGCGGGAAGCACGGCAACTCCTTTCATCGTCTCGCATAACGGGAAGGATTTCGGAACATTTAGTTAAACGGCAAGAAAACGGCTGAAGTTAGTTGCAGAACACAAATAATACTGTATATTTATACAGTATTATTTTCTTTATTCTCTGCAATGCCGATCTCTAAAACCTCATTAGCCTGCCCGTCTGCTTCACTGCTTAAGTTGCATCCCGCGCTTTGGCGTGGGTCGCAATTTGGCACCCGCGCGGGCCCAACGGTCTCAACCGGCTTTGCAGAGCTTGATGCCGAACTACCGGGTAAAGGCTGGCCCACCGGTGCGCTCATTGAGCTGCTCGCGCCACACTCGGGCATTGGCGAAATGAGGCTCTTACGTGCGGCACTTCACGCTACAGCGGGGCAACAACCGGTGGTCTTATTGCAACCCCCTTATCGACCCAACGTCGCTTGCTGGTCGGGGTGGCGTTTTGGCACACAGCGCTTGCTTTGCCTCACACCGCAACATACGCGCGATGCCTATTGGGCAGCCGAACAGATTTTAAAAAATGGTAGTTGTGCGGCGCTACTGTTTTGGGCGCATCCGATCCAAAACTCAGTATTAAAACGGCTGCACCTTGCCGCGCAAAGCAGTCAAACATTATTTTTTATCTTTCGTCCGAGTTCGGTGCAAAGCGAAGCATCACCCGCGGTACTACGGGTGATGCTGTCTGCTGAACAAACAGGTGCCCTCACCCTCTCTATTCTTAAACGACGAGGCCCTGCCTGTGGGCACCTCATTACGCTCGCGTCGCCACCCTCTGAACTCTTTTCAACTGTAACCCATGACCTTATGGATCGGCCTGCATCTGCACAGCCTCAGCCTCGACACGTGGCGACTCCGTTGGCTGACTGAGCCTAGCGTTGCTGCAGTCTTCGAGCACGATGCTCTCATCGCTCTGACGTTTGGCGCGCAGCAGTGCGGTCTTAAATCAGGCATGCGTTGCGCGACAGTGCGTAGTCTGGCGCCTGAGTGTTTACTGTACCCCAGAGACCTACGTGCAGAACAAAACGCTTACGCTCAAGCCGCCCAAGTTGCCTTAGCGTATTCGCCGTCTGTCTATCAACATGCGCGCGACACGCTTTTAATCGACGTCACCTACAGCTTGCGTTTGTTTGGCGGCATTCGTCTGATTGTTCAAGGGTTACGCCAACAACTCAAACGGTTAAAACTGCAGGTTCAAAGCAGCGTCGCGCCAACAGCCAACGGTGCCTGGCTGTTGGCGCAAGCGGCGCGATACTCAACACCGCACGTCACAAGGCCATCCACAAAGCGCTCAACGCAATACTTAACACCATACTCGCCACGCTATGCCTGCAGTCCATCAACACTCGAGCGCTTACTCAATCCGTTGCCCTGCACAATGTTGCCAAGCGCACAACCTCATCGGGTTTGGCTCAACGCCATTGGTTGCGAAACGCTCGGGGGCTTACGAGCCTTGCCACGCAGTGGCCTGCAACGACGCGTGGGGACAGAATTACTGACCGAACTTGAACAAGCCTATACACAGACAGTCTGGCGCAAAGCCCCTTACCTTGCCCCCGAACAATTTATTGAACAACTTGATTTACTTGACCGTCTTGAACACACAACAGCACTGGCCTCGTTTGCAGAACGCTTAGCGCTTAGCCTCTGCACTTGGCTAGCAGCTAAGCAATACGCGCTGCGCAGTGCCACGCTCGAACTGCATCACGAACGCGGCCGTCACGCCTGCCCTCCCACCACGCTTGAACTCGCCTTCGGCGAGCCCGTCTGGCTGATGTCTCAACTGATGCCCTTGTTGCGCGAACGCCTGTCACGCCAAAGTTTGGCAGGACCTGTCGTGGCCCTGACCTTACGTAGTCAGGCGCTAGCGCCACAACTTGCTCGTAGCGCCACGTTATTTCCTGATCCATTACACGCGCCCGCAGATTATCGGCGCCTGTTAGATTTGCTCTCTGCACGACTAGGCGCAGAACAAATATTGCAACCCGCGCCTTTGGCGGATCATCGTCCAGAAATCGCTAACAACTGGGTACCACTCGACGCTTCGACGATAAAAGCAGCCGTAGCGACAACGACCAAGTCAGCTGCCTCAGCAATGACCACACAAGCTGCGTCTGTCACCGCTAAGCAAGCAACACGCGCGACAGTCAACTTAACGTCCGCACCCTTAACTGAAAGGCCTTTTTGGTTATTGCCAGAGCCTCTTGCGCTTAGCGTTCGCAACGATCGTCCGAGCTATCATGGCCCGTTGCAGTTACTGCGAGGCCCTGAGCGTATTGAAAGTGGTTGGTGGGATCACTTTCGCATTGCACGCGATTATTTTGTGGCGCAAGATCAGCACGCTGTGCGTTATTGGATCTATCGCGAGCGTGATACTGAGCAAGCACGCTGGTTTTTGCATGGCGTATTCGGTTAATGGGAGCGCACTTTACAACCCTCTTACCGGGTTATGCCGAGCTCCATTGCTTGTCAAACTTTACGTTTCTGCGCGGTGCATCCTCGCCTGAAAGCTTAGTCGCACAAGCTGCTGCCTTAGGCTATCACGCACTAGCCATCACAGACGAGTGCTCATTAGCCGGCATTGTACGTGCGCATCTCGAGGCTAAAAAATCAGATTTAAAGTTATTAATTGGTAGTGAACTGCGCCTAGATCCAACCGATCAGCCTGCTTATAGAATTGTGTTGCTTGCACAGCACCGCGAAGGCTATGGCAATTTGTGTGAAGTGATTACACGCGGGCGTATGCAAGCGGTTAAAGGGCAATATCTTTTGCGTCCGCACGAGGTCGTGGTGGATGATTGCTTAGCCATTTTGATCCCTAACATAGACGTGACGCCAGAAGACCTTGCCACTCAACTCGCCTGGCTGACACAACACTTTGCAAACCGTTGTTGGGTGGCGATTAGTCGCTTACATCGCGCACAAGATAATCTACGTTTGCAAATGATTCAAACGTTAGCTCAAACACATCACATCCCTTGCGTGGCGGTTGGGCAAGTTCAGATGCATAAGCGTTCACGTAAAGCTCTGCATGATGTGTTGACGGCGATTCGCTTGCGTCAAACCGTGGCGCAGTGTGGTTACGAGTTAGCCTCAAATGCCGAACAACACTTACGCACACGGTTGCGTTTAAGCAATCTGTACGAGCCCGCGTTGTTACTGCAAACCATTTGCATTGCCGAGCATTGCCACTTTAGTCTTGACGAACTGCGTTATGAATACCCCGAAGAAGTCGTGCCTCAAGGGTATACCGCAGCACAATACCTGCATGAGCAAACCTGGCAAGGTGCGGCCAAGCGCTACCCTGCAGGCATCCCTGAAAATGTCAGCGTGCAAATTAAACACGAACTCGATTTAATCGCAGAGCTGGGCTATGAAACGTATTTTTTAACTGTCTACGATCTCGTGCGTTTTGCTGTGAGTCGACAAATCTTATGTCAGGGAAGAGGCTCTGCGGCAAATTCTGCGGTGTGCTACTGCCTAGGCATCACTGCAGTAAATCCTGCAAACGGTAATGCATTATTTGAACGGTTTATTAGCCGTGAGCGCAACGAACCACCAGATATTGATGTGGATTTTGAGCATCAGCGACGCGAAGAGGTAATTCAATACCTATATCAAAAATATGGACGTCAGCGGGCCGCCTTAACCGGTGTGGTGACCTCTTACAGGCCTCGCAGTGTCTTACGTGATACAGGGCGCGCTTTAGGGATTGACGCGCAAATCATTGATCAGGTTGCCAAATCACATCGCTGGTGGGATGGTAAACAGAATTTAATTCATCGGCTGGTTGACGCCGGTTTAGATGCCGAGGCTGCCGTCACACAACAGTGGGCTGAGCTCGCGCAAGCGTTGATGGGGTTTCCGCGTCATTTGTCACAACATCCTGGCGGCTTTGTGTTGGCGCGTGGCTTGTTGTCACGTTTGGTGCCGATTGAAAACGCGGCCATGCCACAGCGCAGCGTTGTGCAATGGGATAAAGATGATTTGGATGCCGTTGGTTTATTAAAAGTCGATATCCTAGCCTTAGGAATGCTGACGGTGATTCGTCGCAGCCTAGAGTGGGTGGCGTGGCGCCGCAAATTACCGCACTTTAGTTTGCAAGACATCGCAGATGACGATGTACCCACCTATGACATGATTTGTGCCGCCGATACGGTAGGCGTGTTTCAGATTGAATCGCGGGCACAGATGTCGATGCTGCCACGCTTGCGACCACGCCAGTTTTACGATCTTGTGATTGAAGTGGCCATCGTCCGACCAGGTCCCATTCAAGGTGGCATGGTGCATCCGTATTTGCGACGTCGGCAAGGCCTTGAGGCGATTACTTACCCCAGTCGAGCAGTACGTGCGGTACTTGAACGCACACTCGGCGTGCCAATTTTTCAAGAACAAGTCATGAAAATTGCGATGACTGCCGCTGGTTTTACTGCGGGTCAAGCCGACGAACTACGTCGCTCGATGGCGGCGTGGCGTCGCAAAGGCGGCATCGATCAGTTTCGACGTAAGTTAATTGAGGGCTTGCTCAACAATGGTTATACAGCAGAGTTTGCAGAAACAATTTTTAAGCAAATCGAAGGTTTCGGCGAATATGGTTTTCCTGAAAGTCATGCGGCAAGCTTTGCCTTACTCGCCTATGTCAGTGCGTGGCTCAAATGTCACGAGCCCGAAGCCTTTTTAGCTTCACTACTGAACTCACAACCGATGGGGTTTTATGGGGCCTCGCAGTTAATACAAGACGCACGTCGTCATGGCGTGCGTCTTCTACCCGTGGATGTTCAAACAAGTGACTGGGAGTGCACGCTTGAAATCTTGACAGATGAACCCAAACGATCACCTCAGACGGTGCCTGACGCAGCTAACATCACCCCTAACAGGTCTGAACAAGCGCCGGGTGACCCTGCACGGGTACCTCGAGACAACGCCGCGACACGCACTCGCCCAACCGTGCGCTTGGGCCTGAACCAAATCCTTGGCTTACCTGCAGCCGCCGCGCAGCTTTTGCTTGACGCCCGTCAAGCGGGGCCGTTTCTTGATACACAAGATCTTGGCCGTCGTGCCGACCTCAATCAAGCTGTTTTGCAACAACTTGCGCTGGCCGGTGCTTTGAACACGTTAAGCGGGCATCGCCGCCAGGCTGCCTGGCATGCCGCAGCGAGCGTGGCGAATAAAGGTCTGTTGCGTGAGGCCGAGCCAAGTGAAGACGAACAACCTCTGTTGTTACCGCCCACCGAGGCGCACGATCTTGTGACAGATTATCAACGTTTGGGGTTCACCCTTGGGCGCCATCCGTTAGCCTTGTTGCGTCAGACGCTCACCCGCTTGCGCTTTGCGCCAGCGACCACACTGGCGCAACTGCCACAGGGGCGCTTCGCACGTGCCTGCGGTTTGGTCACCATGCGCCAGCGACCACAAACCGCTAAAGGCGTAATCTTTGTCACCATCGAAGACGAAACTGGCTCGGTGAATCTGATCGTGCGTGCTGAACTAGCAGTACGACAACGCCGTGAATTATTGCAGGCACATTTGCTAGCCGCGATTGGTACCTGGCAAAACTTGCAAGGCACGCAACACTTGTTGGTGGGGCGTCTAGAGGATCACTCAAGCTTGTTAGCCACTATCGGTGCTGAACAAACACTTTGATTGCCACGCGCCCTCTCAGGCAAGGCTTTATACTAGCGGTTATTCTTTCTCTATGACCGAGCCCATCATGTCAGACCTCAAACTTCGAATCGCCGAATCCGTCAAAGACGCCATGCGCGCAAAAGCGAGCGAGCGTCTAGGGACTCTGCGCTTTTTGCAGGCCGCCATCAAACAAAAAGAAATCGATGAACGTAAAGACGTAACTGATGCAGACGTCACCGCGATTATTGAAAAACAAATCAAGCAGCGTCGCGAATCCATCGCAGCCTACGAACAAGCGGGTCGTACCGAAACCGCCGCGCAAGAAACAGCCGAGATGGCTGTTCTGAAAGAGTTTTTGCCACAGGCTGCGACTGAAGCTGAAGTCAACGCCGCCATTGACGCCGCCTTAGTCCAAGTGCAAGCACAAGGCATCACAGGCAACCCTGCGATGGGTAAAGTCATGGCAATCTTGAAACCAGCACTTGCCGGTCGCGCCGACATGTCAGCGCTGTCTGCACTTGTCAAAGCCAAACTCGGCTAAAGACCTAGTCGCTGTACAGCCACGCAGGGTACTTTTTACGAAAACCTTGCAAGTCGCTTTCGCGCGTCAAGCGTTAACGCCCCAGACTTTAAACCGTTAAAGCTCGCGGCTACACTCAGCGCTACAGGTTAGTGATGAATCAAGCAGCTTTTGAAGCGTATTGCGCCTTCAGTACCTTAAACGATGCCGAGGCTTTCGCAATCAGTTTGCCCTCGGTATCTAACACTTCACCTTCGCAAAACGCAATCGACGAACCACGTCGCAAGCAGCGCGCCTGAATCGTTAAATCAGTCACCGCTGGCTCAAAACAGCTAACCGTAATATCGATCGTTGCCATCCCAAGGCCCAACGGATCGACCGAACGACCCGCAGCACTTAATGTGAAATCGAGCAGGCTCATCAACGCCCCACCGTGAATGGCCCTGCGACTATTGAGCAGGTCTTCGCGAATTTTCAAACGAGTGACGGCACGATCATCTTCACACAAAACCGGCTCAACACCTAAAAATTTCAAGTACGGAATATCAAGACCAAAGTACGTAGAGGGTTCAAACATTTCAGACACAATTCGCTTTATGAAGTTAAGATTTTTTAACCGGCCGAGCACTCGGCATGTAGTTTGTGCAGGTAGATACCCCAAACTGCAAGGCTGCTTGCATCGCAGAAATCGCTGAGGCATCCCAAATATTGATGCCAGCAACTGTCGTGGTGATTTCAGAGTTTTGGTCGTCAAGCGCCCGAATATCGACCTGCCCGTAATGACTGCCGCCTAAGCCCCCTGTCACTGCCACTTGGGCTGTACGGGTGGCCGTATCAAGCTGCCCTTTAATCGGAAACTCACCGTCGTTACCCCAACATTGCAAGGCCTGCAGCGTCGCAAGCTTGTAGGCCTCTTGATAAGAGCGCTGCAGAGTAAAGGTTTCTTTAGGTGAGCTGCTTGAATTGATGCCGATGCACCCGGTTACAAACACAGGCACCGCTAGTGCAAGCCATTTAAAATGATTCAACATCGCTACCTCAAGGGAGTACGCCGACAAGGCGCACATTTTAGCGTTAATGTTAACCAGACGAGGTTATTTAGCTAATGTCAGCCCATCGCCCTGTTACCCCCCCCTCGACTGAGGCGCATCCCGCCTGGGGCTTGACCGCTGCCCTGCTTGGCCTGACTGCCGTCGCGCTTGGTGCCGTTGCCGCGCACGCCGTGGCTGACGCGCAGGCGGCGCAAGCCCTTGAGCGCGCCTCGCTTTATCAACTGATTCACGCACTCGCCATTCTCTATGCCGCAGGCTTGCCAGGTCGGGCAGCGTTACTCGCACGCAGTCTGTTACTGGCCGGCATCGTTCTGTTTTGTGGCTCAATAGAGCTCAAATATCTCTTTGCGGTGACACAGGCGACAACGATTGCCCCGACCGGTGGCGTGGCACTCATGCTTGGGTGGTTAATGTTGGGCGTATCGGCCCTGACCCGCTCAGTCTCAAAACGCTGACGTGCCTACCCCATACGCCATACCCAAATTCAAAAAATTAAAGCGCCTACCCCCGCGCGCCACACGCAAGCTCGCTTCAGTGGTAAAAAGCTAGTTGGTGAGTGCCTCACTCAGCACTATTTTTTTGACTCTTGATAAACACAACGACCCATGACCATACGAGACAAAGCTTATATCGTTGGTGCCTACGAGCACCCTACTCGCAAAGCACCCGATAAATCGGTTGCTCAAATCCATGCCGAGTCTGCCAAAGGCGCGCTGGCTGATGCTGGCTTGTCACTCAGCGACATCGACGGTTACTTCTGCGCAGGCGATGCCCCTGGCTTAGGCATGCTAAACATGGCTGACTACATGGGGCTGACAAACCTGCGCCATGTCGACTCAACCGAAACAGGTGGCTGTTCATACCTGATTCACGTGTCACACGCTGCCCAAGCGATTGCTGCTGGCAAGTGCAAAATTGCACTGATCACTCTGGCAGGCCGCCCACGCTCGGCAGGCTCGTCTGGCATGCAACCACGCAGCTGGGGTGCCGACATCCCTGACGTTCCGTTTGAGGCCCCTTTTGGCCCCGTGACTGTCAACAGCTATGCAATGGTCGCGGCACGCCACATGTACGAATACGGCACCACGTCAGAGCAACTGGCCTGGATTAAAGTTGCAGCTTCGCATCATGCCCAGCACAATCCACACGCCATGCTGCGTGATGTGGTCACGGTTGAAGACGTTGTCAATTCGCCACTGGTTTCAACGCCCTTGCACCGTCTCGATTGCTGCGTGGTCAGCGATGGTGGTGGCGCACTGATCGTTGCACATCCTGATATCGCCAAGACGCTCAAGCGCCCGTTGGTCAAAGTGCGCGGTGCGGGTGAGTCGGTTAAAGGCCAGTTGGGCGGTCATGTTGATTTGACCTATTCAGGCGCACGCATCTCTGGTGCGTTGGCTTTTGAAGAAGCAGGCATCACACCACTAGACATTAAGTACGCCTCAATCTATGACAGCTTCACCATCACAGTCTTGATGCAACTTGAAGACCTCGGCTTTTGTAAAAAAGGCGAAGGCGGCAAGTTTGTGTCAGATGGCAACTTGATCTCAGGTGTGGGCAAACTGCCTTTCAACACCGACGGCGGTGGCTTATGTAACAACCACCCAGCAAACCGCGGCGGCATCACGAAAGTGATCGAGGCCGTGCGTCAATTGCGGGGCGAAGCCCATCCTGCTGTTCAAGTTAAAAACTGCGATCTTGCTTTGGCACACGGTACAGGCGGCCTGCTTGGCGCGCGTCACGGCAGTGCAACCCTGATTCTGGAGCGTGCATAATCATGACCATGATGTATCAACCCAACCCACTTCCTGCACCCGCCAAAGAACCCGGCAACGAACCCTTTTGGGATGCAGCCCGCACCGGTAAATTTTTGGTTAAATTTTGCACGTCGTGCAAAAAACCACACTGGTATCCACGGGCACTCTGCCCGTTCTGCTTCGGCGAAACCGAGTGGAAAGAAGGCTCAGGCAGAGGCGTGATTTACTCGTTAAGCGTCATGCAACGCGGTAATCCAAACCCCTATTGCATCGCTTACGTCACACTCGAAGAAGGCGTCACAATGATGACGCAAATCGTCGATTGTGATTTGGCAGCATTAAAGATTGGTCAAAAAGTAAAGCTGGTGTTCAAACCAACTGAAGGCGACGGCCCACCTGTGCCGACGTTTACGCCGGTTTAAGCCCCATCGCTTTTGTCAGTCAAAAAGGATCCTTCGGGATCCTTTTTATTTAAGACGATCGCGTGATTAAAACTCGATATGCAAACGCACCGAATACACATTTACCGGGCCGCGATCTGCGTTGAAGCACGGGTTTTGGATGCGTTGGTAATCTGCCGTCGCCCAAAGTGATTTGTGCACTTTAGCGCTGTAGTAGATTTCAAAAATGCCTTCGCGCTGGTAACTAAGCCTGCCGTCGCCACAGAAAAAATTATTGCCTCCCGCTGACAAATACTCACGATTAGCGCCAGAGATACCATTTGACGCGTAGGCCAAGCCCAGTACGTCGTCTGGCCGAGCCCAGGATGTACCCTTAATCGACACACCCACCAACGCTGAATTATTAACATCCGTAAACGAATAGCCCTCTGTCACGCCGTTGTTCCAGCTATAACGCGCAAACACACCAACACTATCCGTCACATTTTGCTCGAGGCTGATACCAAAGCCATATTTGGATTGCTCTTTACGCACGTTTGCCACATCGGGCGTGCCACCAAACTGGCGTGAGTAGCTCATGGCGTCGTTGAAGTTTCCAAACTTAGCCACATTGCGAAAGCCTAAAACACGCAGGCGACCTGCTTGCCCAAAGATCTCGTGACCACGCTCGATTTCAACGTTGTCGCTGTAGGCATTTGTAAAATTGCCATTCAACTGCAAGCCGTTTGACTCGACCGGCAATAAATTACGACCAATTCTGAAGGCCCAGTCATCGTGGTAATACTCGAGCGCGATGCCACGTGTGTACCCTCGCGCGTCTGCGGGGGTATCCCAGGCTGCGTAATCCATCATTGCCCAATTCATAAATTGGGTACGAGGATCGTGGGCGAAGGCGTTTTGGTCAAAGATATCAGTGATGGCGTAGACGCCACCCGTCACCACCAAGCGGCGTTTATCAACTGACTCGGCAAATTGGTTGAAACTCGCCTCACGCTCAACGGTGCCACCACCAAAGCCAAAGGTCTGACGCACAAACGCACGCGCTAAATAAGACGTTGGATCGCCCGTTCCTGCCTTTTGCGCTTCGCCGTTGGTGATGCCGCCAAACCCTCTTAAGCCTGAAAACGGATTGCCCAAAGCAACCTCAGGATCGAGAAAAAACTCGGTACCCTTCCAGGGGCGTGCACCTAAAAAGGCCGTTCCCGTCAGCGTACGGCCAATTTCACTGTTGGCGTTCAGGCTGCTGATCCCAGAGTACGGCGAATAAAAACTAGGATGTTTTTGCCATACCCAGGTCGACTGTACACTCGCCGTAAAGTACTCGAAGTCTGCTCCGTTCGCGACAGTCAAAGTCGGCACGCATAGCAAGGCTGCTGCCACTCGCGCAACAAATACCGCAACACGTCGAAACTTTTGACTCAAAAACATAGAAACGGAATATTTAATTGGTAATGCGTATCATTTAGACGTTTGACACGTCTTTACTGCTGCACCACTAGTACAACAGGTTAATATTTCACCAATGCTACCAACCACGCCGACTACTCGCCTTTTGCTCATCGAAGACGAGCAGGATATGGCTCGCTATCTGAGTAAAGGGCTTGAAGAAGCCGGCTACACGGTCACCCATGCTGACCAAGCTGACGAGGCCTTAAAACTTGCACTAGAGCAACAATGGGACATCATGATCGTGGATCGGATGCTACCGCATGAGCAAGACGGGCTCGACATCATCAAAGCTGTTCGCTTGGCCGACATACAGACTCCCGTGCTTGTTTTAAGCGCTCTTGCGAGTTTAGACGATCGCGTGCGGGGCCTGCGCGAGGGCGGCGATGATTATCTGACAAAACCCTTCGCCCTGCCCGAGTTGTTGGCCCGCCTCGAAGCGCTGATCCGCCGAGCGAACCCATCGGCAAACACCACAGTTGATAGCCGACAACTCAAGCTGGCAGATTTAACGCTCGATTTGTTATCACGCAAAGCTGAGCGAGCGGGCCAACCCATCACACTGCAGCCGCGCGAATTTAAACTGCTTGAATATTTGGTTCGTAACCAAGGTCAGGTCGTCACGCGCAAAATGTTGCTCGAGTCGGTCTGGGATTTTCACTTCGACCCGGGTACAAACGTCATTGATGTTCAGGTGAGCCGCTTGCGTAACAAAATTGATAAAGGTCATAGCACCCCACTTGTGCACACGGTGCGCGGTGTCGGCTACAGGTTTGGCGTAGATGGATAGAATTTGGCATTCGGTCGCCTTTCGCCTTGCCCTACTCTGCGGTGGGCTTGTGGTTGCGTCAGTGCTGGTGCTGTCCTCGGTCTTTTACTTTGTTTCTCTTGGGCTGTTGGCACGAAACATTGACAGCAAAATTGTCTCAATTACCGACAAGTTTAGCGAAGATGCCGAGACCAATGGTCTGTTTGTCGTTGCCCAACGAATTGAATCGACACTCAGCGATGGCGTTGACTCTGACGTTGAAATCTTGCTCCTCACCAATGCGCTCGGGCAAAAATTAGCTGGCAATATCGCGGGTTGGGCCGAACTGTCTACTCCACTTGACCAAACAATTGATCGTGTTGTGAATCGTGGCGACCGCTTTGTACCAAGCCGAATCCGCTTACATAAAATGAAAGATGGTTCGCTGCTAGTGGTCGGCCGTGACATGCAAGATTTAAGCGAAATTGGCAGCTTGATTGGGCGTGCAGTCGTCATTGGCGGTGTCATTGCAATTCTGCTCGCACTGCTCGCAACAGTCGTATTTCGTCATCAACTCGAGCGACGCATCTGGGCCATTCGACAGACCACCCAAGAGATCGAAGCGGGCAATCTCGACCGTCGTATTGTGCTCTCGGGTACCCCCGACGAATTCGATCGCTTAAGCGCTGACATCAATCGAATGCTTGATCGAATTCAACATCTCATGGAGGGTGTTCGCCACGTCTCGAACACCATTGCGCACAACTTACGCACCCCTCTGGGGCTCATTCGGGGGCATCTCGAAGAGGCGTTACGAGGAGTCCCTGAGCAACGCAAACTTGAAAACGCTGGGCATTTTGCGATTAGTGCGATCGACGACTTAATCGTGGTGCTAGAGAAGCTCTTGCAGATCGCCGAAGCCGAATCCGGAACCCGTCGGCAACCTTTCGAGCCGGTCTTACTGCGCAAAGTCGTGACCGATTTACTTGAGCTGTACGATGCCGCCGCTGAGGCTCTTGGTGTCACACTACTCGTCGACATTGAGGGTGAACCCACCCTGCCCGGCGACAAAGATTTGCTAGCTGGGATCTTGGCAAATTTGATTGACAACGCGCTTAAATACGCAGGGTCTCCCGCTACGATCAACATACAAGTCAAAGAGACCGCGCAAGCCATTTCAATCATCGTGCAAGACAACGGACCAGGCATCGCAGCGCACGAGCGCAGTAAGGTGGTACAGCGCTTTTACCGCTTGACTTCAAACCGCCCCGGCAGCGGCCTGGGGCTGTCGATCGTGTCGGCCTTCACGCACTTACACGAGGGCGAGTTATTCATTGAAGACGCAAATCCTGGCCTCAAAGTGCGAATTGAATTGCCAAAGCTGCTTGCTCCGACGGTCTAGGCCCAGGTGGCGACTACACACTGAGTCGTCAACCCGAAGGCCTCAAAGTCATCTACAAACTAGCACTCAAGTTCTTATCCGCGCTAAGCGTCAAGCGGCCACTTAGGACGTCGAATTTTTGTGTAGGTGAGTGTTTTCCAGTCTGGGGTCGCCACACCTTTGCCACCAACGTAGATCACCTGCTTAGCAATCGTTGAAAACGAAGCGTAAAAATGCTGCGCCGACTTCACCACAACAATTTGCTTTTTGGTAATGTCACAACCAAGTTGTGTAAACAAATCGATGTTCATGGCCTGATTACGATTTGAGGTCAATACGATCTCGATACCCTCAGCCTCGACCAGTGCACAATCGCCTAACGGCGTTTGACCGCCAGACAAACTTGTCATCGACATCTCGCGCTTGAGCGCCTTGACGCTGCACTGAACATCAACGGGGTCGCCGGATAAGGGGCCGATCTTACCGCCGATACGCATCCTCAGGGTCGCGCCAACGCCTGCATCAAAGGCGATCCGCGCAGCAATTGGATCCCAAAAAGGCCCAACCGCAGCGTGCTGAATTTTGCGCTCAAGCATACGTCGCAGCATAAACGTCGCATCGCCCACCGCGCCACTACCTGGATTATCTGCGCGGTCTGCTAACACCACCGGGCCTGGTGCTGCACTCAATGCTTCATCTAAGGCCTGATCAATACTACGATACGGCACTAATAAAGAGTCTCGCATCGCAATCAGTTCATCTGCTAACTGTCGCGCTAACGCCTGCGCACCTGCGAGATCACCGTTGGCGTAGACCAGCACTTTGGTGCCCATTTCAGGGACATCGCCAGTGGCAAACCCATGCGCGACAGAGACTGACAAAATACCGTCTTTACCTTCGAAGGATTGCAATCGTTTCACAATACTCGCGCCGGGCTCACGCGTGGTGTGAATCGGCACGATCATGTTGCAATCCACTAACGCCGCAACGGGTTGAATCTTTTTATCGTACGCGGCGAAACACAAATCGACGAGTTCTTTTGCACGCGCCATAATATCGGTGTGCGGATACTCTTTGTACAACACTAAGACGTCAGCTTCTTGAACCATCTGCGAACTTAAGTGCGCATGCAAATCAAGCTCAGCGCCGACAATCACAGTTGAGCCGACCATCGCTCGAACTCGCGCCAATACATCGCCTTCACAATCATCGTACCCATCGGCCACCATTGCACCGTGCATACCCAGCACAACCATATCAACAGGCATTGCCTTAGCCAGGTCGGCCAACAGTTCTTCCCGCAGTGTTTCGTACGCAGCACGGGTTGTCGTACCGCTCGGCTGAGCGGCCGCAATCACGCCTTCTGCAAGCTCCCAACCTAACTCGGCACAGCGCTCACGCAACACATGCAGCGGTGCACTTAAAAAAGTCGGCTTGCCCGGATGGGTGCCGCTTGGGTAATAATCGCGATCTTTAAATGAGGCCAAGCTGGTAGGAAGAGGCGAAAACGTATTTGTTTCTGTGCCCAGTGCTGCAAAAAAAACCTTCATACTGCCCCCTTAGTTCAAGCCCGCTTACTTTGGATATAACTTTGCGTTAATCATCTCATCGAAGTAAGCGAGGTTATCGCGCACATCGTGAGACTTGCCGTTGGCCCTGATGGTGCCGTTTGCCAATTGAAAGCTGGCTCGTAACCCTTCGCGAGTTTCGGTTGCCAAGCCAAGCATCAAAGCTAATCGTTTTTGCGTGTTGTCAATAATGCGCCCTTGTGCCTCAAGCTTGCCACTCGCCTTGAGCGACTGCACGAGTGAGAATTTATCTGCCGCTGCACCCACAGGCTTGCTCACCTCAATCAAGAGGTCGCCCTTGACTGAACCAGTCCCCATCTTGGCAGAAATTTTTGGCAAGCCAATTGAAAAACCTTTCGCAACTAAGTTCTGCAACGCGCCACCGACACGGGTCTGTTCGTCGGCGGTCAAGTTTCGAAAATCATTCGAGTCAGTGCCGATTGACGACAGTGTATCTACACTGGCGACATCCAGACCTTTGACTGCTAACTCTAACAGTAGATCGCTAAGCTTTTGGCCCGCAACGGTCAGACTCGCGATCTTCGGAATGACGCTGACCTCGAGCTTAGCGTTATTTTCTGTGATCGACACGTCAACGGCAACAGACTCAGCGGTGGCTGTTTTAGTACTGAACTTATCAATTGCGAAGTGCATAGTGCCAAGACCTCTGGCACGATTCTGAATGTCACTCGTAAAGCTTACGCCCTGCACATCTAGTGCGTGATCTTCGCCGCGCGAACTCAAGCGATCGGTTTTCCATTGCAACGCAAGAGTCTTCTCACCCCAAGTAATATTGCCACTTGAAGGCGACAAATGGAACAGTTCTTTACCCTGTTTCATGGCAAGCTCAGGCAGTTTCAGGGTGGACAACGCCTTACCACCATAGGCTAGTTTGCCCTGCCCGGTTAATTTAATTTCAGAGCCAAACAGCCGATTGAACTCTGTACCCGTTTTGCCAGTCGGTTTAACTTCCCACTTAAAACGCATCGACGATGAAGGCAACAGCAAGTTCTCAACGCTATAGTTAACTTGCAACGCAAACATTTGATTACCACTATTTGCATCGACAGCAACATCATTAAATCGAATTTCAAACTTACCGGATGAGGACAGCAGACCTTGTTTATGCTCAGGTTGCACCATCCGAATGGCTGCGTTTTGCCCTGCCTTCGTGCTTAGGTTCGCAATAATCGTCGCGACAGAGCGGCCCACATAGATGCTGGCGCCCAGCCAACCCGACACCGCAACGACAACGAGCACAACCACTGAGATGAGTATTTTTTTCATGCAATTTTTCTTATAAAAATAAAGGACTAAAAGAATTAGACAACACGACTAGCGACCAAATTCGTTTGAAAGCTCTGCCGCACGGTCGTTGGCAGCAGCCATGGCTTGAGCGACGATCGTTGAGAAATGC
>CALCPT010000536.1 GCA_937897265.1 uncultured Alcaligenaceae bacterium | reverse complement strand
GCCTATAAAGCCGGCGTCGAGTCCTACAACCAGACGATGGATACCTTTTATGCCGAGCAAAAAATGACCCCACTCGGACCCTGGGATTTGCACACCCTAAACCGGGTGCGCGGACCGGAAGCGATGGGTGGACGGCATACCCTGATGGAAACCCTGCGTTCGATGGGCTTTGAAATTCGCTAAGTCGCGTCGACTCAACTGTTTGGGGGGTTGCTCAAGCAACCTCCAGAACACGGCGAGACTTTGCCCCAACAACCTGTCGGTCAGATCAAACTTGGTCGTCCTGGCGCTTTTGCATGTTCCACATTTGTGCGTAAGTGCCTTGTTTAGCGATCAACTCCACGTGGCTCCCTCGCTCGACAATTTGTCCTTGATCCATCACCAAGATTTGATCCGCATGCACGATCGTCGACAGCCGATGGGCGATGATCAACGTAGTGTGATTACGTGCCAAACCCGTCAGTTCTTCTTGTAAGGCGCGCTCGGTCTTTGAATCTAACGCAGAAGTCGCCTCATCAAAAATCAGCATCGCAGGCTTTTTAAGTAAGGTACGCGCAATCGCCACGCGCTGTTTCTCACCGCCCGACAACTTCAGACCGCGCTCGCCGACTTGCGTGTTGTAACCCTCAGGCAGATGCGCAATGAATTGATCCATCTGCGCTGCGCGCGCCGCGCTTTGTATATCAGCCTCTGAGGCGCCTGGGCGACCATAAGCAATGTTGTATGCGATCGTGTCATTAAATAACACCGTATCTTGCGGAACAATGCCGATGGCCTGCCGTAAACTGGCTTGCTGCACAGATTTGATATCTTGCCCATCAAGCAGGATCGCGCCCGATTGAACATCGTAAAAACGGAACAACAAACGTGCCAGCGTGCTTTTACCAGCCCCACTGCGCCCAACCACCGCTGTGATCGTCCCCGCCGGAATCGTAAAACTTAAGTCATGCAAGATGGTTCGGTTTGACTCGTAATGAAATCGAACCCGCTCAAAACGCACTTCAGGCCCCTGCGTGCGATCCGCAATCGCAAGGGCGGGCGCATCCGGCCTATCGGCGATTTCACGATCAGCCATCAGTAAGGTAAACATTCGATCAAGGTCAGTGAGCGACTGCTTGATCTCGCGATAAATAACGCCTAAAAAATTCAAAGGAATATAAAGCTGGATCATCAGCGTATTGACTAACACGAGATCACCAAGCGTCATAGAACCATTGGCCACGCCGATGGTGGACCGCCACAGGATGAGCACTAAGCCCACACCAATAATGAACTGTTGACCAACGTTAAGAAGTGACAAGGATTTTTGCGACTTGATCGCAGCGGCCTGATAACGCACGAGATTCTCATCGTAGCGCCTTGCCTCAAACGACTCATTACCAAAATACTTAACAGTTTCAAAGTTCAATAAAGAATCAATGGCCTTTTGATTCGCGCGCGAATCCATGTCATTCATGGTGCGACGCAAGTGTGTTCGCCACTCGGTGACAACAATCGTAAACGCGATATAAATGATCAAGGCACCTAGGGTGATCACAGCAAACCAAATGTTGTATTGATAGGCGAAATAGCCAAGCACCAGCAAAAATTCAATGAGCGTTGGCACAATGCTATATAAAGAGTACGACACAAGTGATTGAATCGCGCGCGTGCCACGTTCGATGTCACGGCTGACTCCACCCGTTTGACGTGACAAATGAAATCGGAGAGACAACGCATGTAGGTGTTGAAATACTTCGAGTGCTATCTGTCTGACCGCATGCTGAGTCACTCGCGAAAACAATAATTCGCGAAGTTCGGTAAACAAAGACGCAGAAAATCGCAACAAGCCGTAACCAATAATCAAGCCCAGTGGTACGACTAATAACGCGGATGAGACGCTTGTATGCGCATCTAAATCGTCAATCAGTGTCTTGAGCAAAATGGGAATACCCAAATTGGCGAACTTAGCCGCAAGCAAACAGGAAATTGCCAGCAGAACCC
>CALCPT010000535.1 GCA_937897265.1 uncultured Alcaligenaceae bacterium | reverse complement strand
TGCTCAATCCATAGGCCCAGTTGTTCAGTGAGGGTACTTAGGCGATCAATGTATTGGGGGTAACCCAACAGAGCTTGCTGAATACTAGAACGGGTAGACGGGAGCAGGGGCATGGTACCCCCCAGATGCTCAGTGACCGCCCAACGCATCACCGCCTTGAGTTTGTCGATGGGTGTCTGATGCTCGGGTAACTTTCGAGCGACGTCAATTGCATGTTCAAGCAGGCGGGTCATTGACGCTGCAGCGAGCTGTTCTTTCGACTGGAAGTGCTTATAAAGGCTGGCTTTGGCAATGCCAACGTCTGCGGCAACCTCATCCATAGTCATGAGATCAAAGCCTTTTTGCGCGAGCAGGCGGTTCACCGCGTCAAGAATCGCGTTCTCACGAAATTGCAGCTGCTGCTGTTTAAAGGACAGCTTGACGGGGGCAGTTTCAATCATTCGATTTTTAAAACGCTACAAATTAAGTCTGATAAGTATATTTTATTACCAATCGGTATTTTTTTAAACGTTGTGGTATAAAATCAATTAGAACATGGATTGCTAAGTGAGTTGAGTTTGATTATGCCCGTAAGCGCGACCCTTGAGGGGTTTTCGTCTGAACTAGAAGCGTTGCCAGACCACTTGCGTGAGCAGGCGGGGGATCGCTGGGCCCTTTGTGGAAAGGGTGTCTTTAGCTGGAGCGTATTTAAGTTCTACTCCATCTGCTTATTAACGCCGTCCGGCCACTTTGACCCGACCCAGCCCTACATTTTGGATCTTTCGTACTTGCGTAAGCTGTCTGCACAACAGATTGTGACGATCTCTTTGCAAGAAATCGAGCGACTGGTTGCTCCAGGCGCAGAGCAAACGGCGAGCTGGCGTCAGGCGCTTGAGTCCATCGTGCCAGACGTGAGTCTTGGCGACCGGCTGTGCGGGTGGTTCAAGCCAGGCGACGGTGTTTACTTTTTTTCAGCAAATCGCGAGCTAGGTGCGGTCCGTGACGCTGAGTTTGTGCACGCCTTCTCTGCAATCTGGCTCGATGTGCGCACGCAACGCCCTGCGTTACGGCAAGCGCTTTTAGGCTTAGCGGGTGTCGCGGCATGACAAATACACTCACTCACGCCAATTCTTCTCATCGGCCCGCGCCAGGAAGCCGGGTCGCAGTGGTAGGGGCGGGCATTGCGGGGCTGTCGACTGCGTGGCTACTGGCGGATAAGTATCGCGTGACGCTGTTCGAGGCGGGCAGTTATTTTGGTGGGCACTCTAATACAGTCGACGTCACACTCGAAGGGATCACACACCCGGTTGATACTGGGTTTCTCGTACATAACGATTTGACGTACCCGAATCTGGTGCCTCTTTTAGCGCATTTGGGCGTGCTGGTTCACTCTAGTGACATGTCCTTTGGTGTTTCGATTTGTGAGCCAGATATTGAATGGGCGGGCACTGACTTAAGTACTGTCTTTGCTCAACCAGCAAATCTTTTCCGCCCAAGGTTTCTGGGGATGTTGCGTGACATCTTGCGCTTTAACCGCGAGGCAGAGCGCTACCTGCTTGACGCGCAGCGCACCCCCATGACTCTTGCTAGCCTGCTCAAGCGTGAGAAGTTTGGAGATCGGAAGAGCGTCGTGTAGGGAAAGAGTGTCTTCGCCTGTGTAGATC
>CALCPT010000534.1 GCA_937897265.1 uncultured Alcaligenaceae bacterium | reverse complement strand
CCACGCCATACAAAAATTCGATGAAATCGCTGGGCAACCGCGGTCGGTTAAGGCCATAATCGGCGCCAAAGTCGGCATACCTGCTCCGGCCAGCAAAATAAGATCTGGCTGAAGCGGCAATAATCGCTCGGCGGCAGCCAACACTGCGTCATTACGCAGCGTGTAAATATTGTGAAATCCGCCCACCGCTTGTGGCGACTCAATCCCGACAAGCTCGACGCCAGTACGTGCCCAATACGCTGCACTCCGCTCAGTCAGCCACTGTGGATATGGACTCACTAACCCAACCCGTTTCGCGCCTAGGGTTTGAAACGCGCGGCGAATCGACTGCCCAGCCGAGACAATCGGATAGCCGTAGCGTTGGCTCATTTGCTCAAAATACGCATCTTCGGCAGCATGCTCAAAGTGATACGTTGAGCCGGTAATCAAAAAACCAAGACCGGCTAGAGGTGCGTTTGAAAAAGTTGTAATAAATTCATCGATATTTGTCAAAAAATCTTCAAGCCGCTCGCGCATCTCTGGCTGAGGGCTCGTCAAGCGGCCCGTCAACAGCGCAATGTCGGGATCGAGCATGATCTGTACCTCAGGCTCGGCGGTCGTGTTTGCCTGTGGCACCAGTAAACCCAAAATCCCGCGGGCACCGTATTCGACTTCGTTATCCATAGCGTCTCGTCTTCGTTTTTTTAATCGTGCGTGCTAGGATCTGTGATGATCGGAAGTTCATTCGTAGACACGTCGCTGCAACCGAATAGAAATTTCCCTGCGAAAAGTCATCATACCGGATCGGTCAGGCCATATGAAAACATATCGATTTTGCCTTCAATCACTTCTGTTCGCTTTTGTACTTTGCCTGGCACCCATTGTGGGCGCTCAAACGCAAGAACAGCCTTGGCCAGTCAAACCCATACGAATCATCAATCCCTTCGCTCCGGGCGGATTTGGCGATGGCGTGGCGCGCCCCTTATGGGATCAACTCGGACAAGCGTTAGGTCAACCAATCTTGATCGAGAGCCAAGCCGGTGCCAACGGCGCCCTTGCCAGCTCTGTTGTCTCTCGCGCTGCGCCCGATGGACACACCCTACTCCTTGCAAATCTCGGCCCAATTGCAATCAATCCCGCACTGCGTCCCCAAGCCATCGGTGATCCGTCAAAAGAACTGGTCGCGATCACGCAAATCGTGTCGGGCCCACTTGTCTTGGTGGTTCGTGGTGATTTTCCTGCGAAGGATCTACAAGCACTGATCGAGTATGCAAAAGCTAACTCAGGAAAGCTGTCGTACGGATCGGTCGGACATGGCAGCACAACACACTTAGCGGGCGAACTATTGAATTTGAAAGCGGGTTTAGACCTGCTTCAAATCCCCTATAAAGGAGCAGCACCCGTTATCACGAATATTTTAGGCAAACAGATCGAAATGGGTTTTATCAATATTTCGATTGCCAAACCTCATCTCGACTCAGGTCAACTTCGCGCGTTAGGCGTCACGACCCTTACGCGCGCCACAATTTTTCCAAACTTGCCTGCCATCGCAGAACGCTTACCGGACTTCGAGGTCAATCCGTGGTGGGGTCTGATGGCTCCGTTCGGCACGCCGCAAACGATCATTCATCGTATCGCTCTTGAAACCACAAAAATTTTAATGAAGCCCGATATTGCAGACCGTTTTCGACAAAACGGGCTCGAGCCAGAGGGTACGACTCCAGAGTTATTTTCTCAAAAAGTCGCCAGTGACACAGCCAAGTGGCGTCAACTGGTTCAGACTAACAATATCAAACCAGAATAGACCAAGCACTACCCTCCTGGCTTAAATTGTGGATACAGAACCTTAATCGGCAATCCAATACTCAACATAAATTTTTCTAAATGAGGCTCCCAAATCGCTCGTCCCTCTTTGCTACCAAACAAGCGATGAGAGTCTTGGCCGAACTCGCCAAAGGCCACTAACTGCGCCCGCGGATTTTCCTTGCTATAGCGTGCAAACATTTCGGTGTACACCTCTTTGCTGAAATAGCTATCGTTGTCGCCATAAAACCAAAGCGAGGGTAGTTTTGTGTCTTGCGCGTAATTCGCTGCAGCCTTCGCAAGATTCAAGCGCCAGCCGATGCAATCTTCTTGTCGTAGGCCTCCTGCAAAATTGACTAATCCCTTCACCGAGGGATCTGGTTTGGCAGCGCCATAGGCCAGCGTCGTCCAGCCACCGTGCGATTGCCCCACAACTAAGGTCTGATTGCGCTCAACGTAGCTCAGCGTATGCGCATAGGTAATCGTGGCTGCAACGTCTTCAGCCTGCACCAAGCCGTTCGATTCGATATTGCACCCACCCCCGACGTACCCACCCGTTGATTTAGAAAAACCCGTACGCATCGGCACAAACACGACATAGCCCCGTTCAACAAAATAGCGTGCTGCCCAACCGGGTGTGTAGCGCGGTTGTAACCCAGTGGGGCCAGGTGCCTTACCGTGGTTAATCACCACCAACGGAAACGGCCCAGAGCCCGGTGGCTTGTATACGGTGGTCTCAAGCTCGAGTGTGCCAAGCAGTATTTTTTTGGGGATGAAAATGACTTCGGCCGGCAAGGCGATTTGTGCAGCGATAGCGGCTATTGGGCTGGCCACGCACAGACACAAACAAAGCACGTGCAACAGGCACTGCAGTGAGTGAAGAGAGTCAACACTTGGCAGATGCTCAGGCAACAGACGAGACCAAAACTTAAATCGCACGAATAAGTCTCCTTGATTTTTGCTAGGCCGACTGCTAAAACGATTGCAACACGCCTAAACAATACAACAATCAAACAGGATCGAACACTCATGTATCCGGCCCCACCCGTCAAAAAAACTGAAGTTTTTGCTCGCATCCCCGACAAGTATCGTCGCCCTGGCCAAATTAGTGCCGAGCGCGTCGCAGCGGGCAAGAGCAATCCTCACACTGATTGTTTTATTGAGGGCCCGGCCTTTGATAAGGCTGGCAACCTGTATCTTGTTGATATTGCCTTTGGTCGCGTATTCAAAGTAAAGCCTTCAGGTGATATTGATGTGATTGCCGAGTGGGATGGTGAACCAAACGGATTGAAAATTCACCAAGACGGTCGGATTTTTATTGCTGACCACAAGTGTGGTTTGTTATTGCTTGATCCAGAACGCGGTAGCGTATCGAATGTGGCACAACGCTACATGACAGAAAACTTTAAAGGGCTCAACGATTTATATATCGCCCGTAATGGCGATATCTACTTTACCGATCAGGGTCAAAGTTCAATTCAAGATCCTAGTGGGCGCGTATATCGCCGCGATGTATCCGGCCACACGATTCGATTGCTCGATAATGTCCCGAGTCCAAACGGCATCGTCATGAGCCCAAACGAAAAAACACTTTACGTGGCGGCAACACGCGGTAACTGTGTGTGGCGTGCCAACTTGCTGCCAGACGGCACAGGCTTAGTCAGGCCTGGGATTTTCGTACAAATGTCTGGCGGCTCTGGGCCCGACGGAATGGCAGTTGATCAAGCGGGAAATTTGGTAGTCGCTCATGCCGGCGGTGGCGCTGTATGGGTCTTCTCGCCGATGGGTCAGCCCCTTTGGCGGATCGACTCGTGTCAACACGCACACACCACCAATGTCGCCTACGGCGGCCCGCAGAACCGCCATCTGTACATCACTGAATCTGAAAGCGGCTGCGTCATGGTCACCGAGATGGAGGTTGCGGGGCAACCAATGCACTCACACCTCTAGGTCACGAATACGTTCAAGAACCTCGGCTAAAGGCCACAACTATTCAAGCCATCTTCTTTATAGATTTTTAGATTCAAGTCACTTTGATAAGGGATTTTCGTATACTGACGCGAATTTCACTTAGAAGGATGAAGTTATGTCACGTTATTTGATCGCGTTCGTTGTTGCAGGATTTGCCTTCGCCGCCCAGGCACAGCCCATTAATGAGCGTTGGCTTGGACGCTGGCAAAACGGCGAAACAATCTTGATCGTCACAGGGCAAAACGTAATCAATAATGGCCGAGTCTGCCGCTGGGTCGGCAAAGCGCCCAGTGGAAAGTTTAGTGGTTGCGTGGCTTATTACGGTGGCTCGACTAGCAAACAAGAGATGGAGGGGCGTTTGCAAGAGATGCGCACCTCGGTCAAAGGGGCCGGTATGGATGCGGCTTCACTTGTACAGGCAAACAAAACGCTGAGCGAATTACAAACAACACTCAATACACTCAGCCCCGACAAGTATCGCTATGTCGCAACCACCGATGCCGATGACCAAGGTTCGGGCGACTGCGGCTCGACTTATATTTTGGATAAAGAGAACGTCTATGTTGTAGGTAACTGTGAATCCGCAGGCCCGGAGTTCGCATTAACAGTGAATGCCATGCAAAAGGTACAAGCACCCGCAACCGTTGCCAAACTCAATGGTCGTTGGTTTAGCGCGCAATGGAAATACGGCTATGAACTCAAGGATGGTGTTGGCACTGCAACCGCTACCAACAGCGCAAAGTTTAAAGTCGGGGACGAAATCATTTACCTCAAGCCCGTTCTCAACAACACCTTTGAGGGAGAACAGGTTTATCAGGATGGCAAGTTTCACCCAGTTAACGTCACCCTACTGCCCGACGGCCGACTGCAATTCAAAGGTGAAAAGAATATCTCGTGGACGATGAGCCGGCAATAACCGACTCTCCACTTGCCTGCGCTCGGCTAAGCCGAGCTTGGCGCGGTTATGCCAGCGACCCCACCAAAGGGCTATTGGGATTGGGTCGGCAAGCCTAACGCAAGTTTTGC
>CALCPT010000533.1 GCA_937897265.1 uncultured Alcaligenaceae bacterium | reverse complement strand
TTAAAGGTCATTTCGAGGTTTTCTCCGGCGATATTCGCGACCCTTATGGTGTCAAACAGGCGCTAAAAAATTGTGACGCGGTCTTTCATTTAGCTGCTCTGATAGCAATTCCTTACTCGTATCACTCACCTGACACATATGTTGATACCAACATAAAAGGAACGTTGAATGTTTTGCAAGCGGCTCGCGAGCTTGACACAAAAAAAGTGATCCATACCTCCACAAGTGAAGTGTACGGAACAGCGAAATTTGTTCCGATCACGGAGGTGCATCCATTGCTTGGTCAATCTCCCTATTCAGCAACAAAAATTGCAGCCGATCAGTTAGCGTATTCTTTTTATAGTTCTTTTGGGTTACCAGTCGTAACCGTTAGGCCATTCAACACGTATGGCCCGCGGCAATCTGCCCGGGCAGTGATCCCTACGATCATCAGTCAAATTGCGAGTGGGGTCACACAGATTAAGCTAGGCTCAATTTCAACTACCCGCGATTTTAACTATGTGAGCGACACCGTTGCTGGATTTATCGCCGCTCTGAACTCCGTAAATGGAATCGGCGAAACCTTTAACCTTGCGAGTAATTTTGAAATATCTATCGCAGACACAGCGCAGCTGATTGCGGACGTTATGAACGTAGAGATTCAATTTGTAGAGGACGAAATAAGGAAAAGGCCGGATAAATCTGAGGTTGAAAGGCTGTGGGGCGACGCCACGAAAGCAAAAGAAAAGCTGGGCTGGGTTCCCGAGTACTCTGGGCTTGATGGATTGAGGCGTGGCTTAGAAAAAGCGGTGGAATGGTTTCGCCTCGCTGAAAATCTCGATAAATATAAAGTCGGGATCTACAATATATGAGTTCCTCGCCAATTCTTGCGGAGCAAATTTTAAACGCATTACGCGAAGCTGTAGGTCCTCCACCGGTGGCATTGCACGCGCCTACTTTTAATGGCAATGAGTGGGCGTATGTCAAAGAATGCCTAGACTCCACTTTTGTATCCTCGGTCGGAAGTTACGTTAGCCAGTTTGAACACGACTTGATGCGCTTCACAAAGGCTGATCACGCTGTGGCAGTCGTAAATGGTACATCCGCTTTACATATCGCGCTTATCCTGGCCGACGTGAAGGCTGGCGATGAAGTGTTAATGCCCGCACTAACCTTTGTGGCAACTGCGAATGCGATCGTCTATTGCAATGCTATCCCTCATTTTGTGGAAAGTGATGAACGAACTCTCAATGTAGATGTTGGTAAACTGCGCGAATATTTAATCAGAGAAACTCGGCAGCACGCCAACCAATGTGTCAATCGTCAAACGGGGCGTGTGATCCGTGCGATTGTACCGGTGCACACGTTTGGCCATCCTGTAGATGTAGAGGAGCTGCTTAGCATCGCTCAAGATTTCAACATCAAACTAATTGAAGATGCTGCGGAAGCCATCGGCAGTTACTATAAAGGGAAACATGCTGGGACATTTGGTCTCTTAGGTACGTTAAGTTTCAACGGTAATAAAACAATCACAACTGGTGGTGGTGGTGCGATACTGACTAACGACCCTAGCTTAGCAAGTCGCGCTAGACACCTCACAACCACTGCAAAACTAAGTCACGCTTGGGTCTACCGCCACGACGAGGTGGGCTACAACTATCGGATGCCCAACATCAATGCTGCAATTGGATGTGCACAACTAGAGCAACTGCCCGGTAAGCTAGTGGCTAAAAGGCAACTCTTTGACATTTACAATGCCGCATTTCGTAAAGTTAGCGGTGTGCAATTAGTAGCTGAGCCACCTCACTCAATCAGTAATTACTGGTTGCAAACGTTGTTATTGCAACCTGAGATGAGGGATCAACGAGATCAAGTTCTTGAGGCAACCAACAAAGCTGGTTACGGGACGAGACCTATTTGGACATTGATGAGCGAATTGCCGATGTTTCTGTCCAGCCCGAAGATGGATTTATCGGTAGCGAATTCGTTATCGCAACGAATAATAAATATACCGAGTAGCCCAAGCCTCGTAATTCGTGAGCCCTGATGAAGCCTGAGATAATTTTAATTGGAGCTGGGGGTCATGCGCTATCGTGTATCGATGTTGTTGAAACACAAGGGTTGTACCGAATCGCAGGGTTAGTTGGATTGCCAGCAGAAAAACTAAATGAAGAGTTGGGTTACAGCATCATTGGTACAGATGGTGAGCTTGCTTACTTGTCCACCAAGTTTCAACATGCACTAGTTGTGGTGGGCCAGATAAAAACGGCAGAGCCGCGCAAGACAATCTACAGAC
>CALCPT010000532.1 GCA_937897265.1 uncultured Alcaligenaceae bacterium | reverse complement strand
ATAATTTGGTGGTGCCACCTCATAAATATTTAACTGAAAATACCTTGCTTATTGGTGTTGATACTGAGGATAAGGCTTAAGTTATGACGAATAAAAAAACTCTAGAAAAAAAATCAGTACTAGCAAATGCCGTTGATGCTGGGCTCAATTGGGTTGATGCGCGCTTTCCTTTAACTAGCAACATTAAAGCGCATTTGACTGAATATTACGCGCCAAAAAATTTCAATTTTTGGTATTTCTTTGGTTCACTCGCACTGTTTGTGCTGGTGCTTCAAATCGTGACTGGTATTTTTCTAGTCATGCACTACAAGCCCGATGCACAGTTTGCGTTTCAATCCGTCGAATACATCATGCGCGAAGTCCCTGGTGGCTGGTTCATTCGCTACATGCACTCAACAGGCGCCTCGATGTTTTTTGTCGTGGTCTACCTGCACATGGTACGTGCGCTGATTTATGGCTCATACCGTAAACCTCGCGAACTAGTCTGGATTTTTGGCGTCGGCATTTTCTTATGCCTAATGGGCGAAGCCTTTTTTGGTTATTTGCTACCTTGGGGCCAAATGTCTTTCTGGGGTGCACAGGTGATTGTCAACCTGTTCTCGGCGATTCCGTTTATCGGCCCTGAGTTGTCCATCTGGATTCGTGGCGACTACGTTGTGTCAGACGCTACCCTGAACCGCTTCTTTGCCTTCCATGTCATCGCCATTCCTTTGGTGCTGCTTGGCTTGGTTGCGGCGCACGTGATTGCATTGCACGAAGTCGGTTCAAACAACCCTGACGGCGTAGACATCAAAGCGAAAAAAGACAAGCTTGGTCGTCCGCTCGACGGAATCCCTTTCCATCCTTTCTATACCGTGCACGACATCATGGGTGTGGCTGGGTTCCTGATCATCTTCATGGCAATTGTTTTCTTTGCCCCAGAGATGGGTGGTTACTTCCTTGAGTTCAACAACTTCATCCCTGCTGACCCACTTAAAACGCCTCTGCACATCGCACCGGTTTGGTATTTCACACCGTTCTATTCGATGTTGCGTGCCACAACTGATGACTTCACTTGGGTGTTAGCAGGTGCGGCTGTCCTAGGCGCCATTGTGATGTTCTTGCGTAATAAAGGCATTTGGAAACTGTTGGTGCCAGTTGTATTGCTTGGCGTTGCGGTGCTTCTTCGTCTCATTGACGCTAAGTTTTGGGGCGTTGTGGCAATGGGTGGTGCGGTCGTGCTGCTGTTCTTTCTACCTTGGTTAGATTACAGCCCTGTCAAATCACTGCGCTATCGGCCAGGTTGGCACAAGACGTTTTACGGCATCTTCTTTGCCAACTTTATTGTCTTGGGCTACCTCGGCACGCAAGCGCCAACAGACATCTTCAACCTCATCTCGCAAATTGGTACGCTCATCTATCTGGGCTTCTTTTTCCTGATGCCAGTGTGGAGTCGTCTCGGAACCTTCAAGCCGGTCCCTGACCGCGTCACGTTCCACGCCCATTGAGCCTAACCTTATATACGGAATGACCATGATCAAGAAGCTGCTTTGTGCTCTTGCCCTGTTGATCACTTGCACTGGGGCTCACGCCTCAGGCGGCGAGTTTCCCCTAGATCGCGCGCCTAATCGCATCAATGAACTCACGTCACTGCAAAACGGTGCCAAGCTGTTTGTCAACTATTGTTTAAACTGCCATAGCGCTGCCTCGATGCGCTACAACAAACTGAACGATATCGGCCTCACCGATGAACAAATCCGCACTAGCCTTTTATTTACAGGCGAAAAAGTGGGTGATTTAATGATGGGCTCGATCTCGATTAAAGACGGTAAGCGTTGGTTTGGCGTGATGCCGCCTGATTTGTCAGTGATCGCGCGCGCCAAGTCGGTCAATGCTGGTCCAACGGGCTCAGACTACATCTACACGTACTTGCGCACCTTTTATCGCGATACCAGCAAGCCAACGGGCTGGGATAACTTAGCCTATCCTGCCGCTGCGATGCCTCACGTACTTTATGAGCGCCAAGGCCCGCGCGAACTCACAACGATTGTGACGCATGAGCAAGAAGCACCTGGTGGTAAAGGACCTGCCGCCTGGGAGCGTGTCACCACCACCTACGACTCGCTTGGTTACTCAACGAGCAAGACCGAGAAGCTCTCAAATTATCGTGGGCACGCAAGCACAGAGCATAAATTCAAGGCTCTTGATGCCTCGCGTACGTCTGCTTACGATAACGACGTTGCTGACCTCACGGCATTCATGACTTGGATGTCAGAGCCTGTTCAACAAAAGCGCAAGCAAATTGGCGTTTGGGTATTGTTGTTCTTGGGTCTGTTTTTTGTGGTCGCGTGGCGCCTGAACGCCTCGTTCTGGAAGCACGTTAAGTAGGTTTTATTTCAGGGCCAGCGTCTGCTGAATGTAGACGCTGGCCTTTCGTTTTTATCTGTAGTCATTTTTAGGACGGAAATCCACCATGATGGTCCTCTACTCCGGTACCACCTGCCCCTTCTCACATCGCTGCCGCTTTGTGTTGTTTGAAAAAGGCATGGATTTCGAAATCCGCGATATCGACTTATTCAATAAGCCTGAAGATATTGCCGTCATGAATCCCTACGGACAAGTGCCGATCTTGGTTGAGCGTGATTTGATTTTGTACGAATCAAACATCATCAACGAATACATTGACGAGCGCTTTCCTCATCCACAGTTGATGCCCGCCGATCCAGTCATGCGTGCGCGCACACGTCTATTTTTATACAACTTTGAAAAAGAGTTGTT
>CALCPT010000531.1 GCA_937897265.1 uncultured Alcaligenaceae bacterium | reverse complement strand
GGATCAAGCAATCAACCATTTCCTATGAAATTTTATGTTCCAGGCAGTCGAATTTGGTTTAAAAATCCAGATGACTATTCTTCTGACGTTGAAGGCTTTGAAGGATCTTGGGTCATCTACCTAGGTGCCGGAAAATTTGTCAATTTATGGGATAGAACCAAACCCTACACGTTAGAGTCAAAATGCGTAGAAATTTATCATTGGCGCCATGGGGCCATCCGTCAAGACAATGGCGAATTGGTCATAGATGAAGATATCGTTCAAGAGCATGTGTTAAAAACACTTGCAGACCCAGAAGGCTATGACCGCATCTTAAAAAGAATGATGCGCTATCGGGATCCCTCTGGCGTGTATGCTCAGGGCGGCTGCATCGACATCACGCGAGACAGTTTAAGATGGGTTCATCCTGAAACGACAAATATACAGATTTGCACCTTATACGATTGATGAATCTCGGTACCGCGTGCGACCGAGTACCTTGCCGTGTTAAGTCACACCGACCGATATGCAAACAGAACTGTTTGAACCGACTCCAACTGAACGCGACTCGCCAAGAGTCCTTGTTAATCTTCTGCCCAAAGATGGCAGTGTGACGTATCTTCCTAACGTTTTCGATCCAAATAGTTGCTCGACGTTGTTCACTACGTTACGCGCCACGCTCGGCTGGCAACAAGACCAGTTATTCATGTTTGGAAAATTAATCACGACCAAACGAGAAGTGGCCTGGGTGGGAGATGCGGGCTGTTCGTATACGTATTCAGGCGTAAAAAAGTTTCCACAAGCCTGGACGCCAGAGCTATTGCTCATTAAACAAACCACTGAAGCGCTCGCAAACTACACGTTTAACTCGTGCCTGCTTAACCTCTATCACGACGGCGATCAAGGTATGGGGTGGCACAGCGATGATGAAATTGAACTCGAGCACAACGCACCGATCGCCTCAGTGAGCTTTGGCGGCGAGCGTAAATTTTCGTTTAAACATAAGTTTGAAAAACTCGGCGCTTCTGTCGCCTTAGAAAATGGCAGTGTGCTGCTCATGCACCCACCGACACAACATTTTTGGCAGCATAGTCTGACCAAAACCAAGCGTAGCGTGCTTCCTCGCATTAATCTAACCTTCAGAGCCATCAGGCTTAAGCAGCAATAACATGATCAACAAGACTATCGCAATCATTGGCGCCGGCCTCGCAGGCTTAAGCTGTGCGGCTCGCCTCACAGAGCTAGGTCATCGCGTCGAGCTCTTTGAAAAAAGCCGTGGACCCGCCGGTCGCCTGAGCACCAAGCGCGGCGAGGGCTGGGCTGCCGACCATGGCGCCCAGTACTTCACGGCACGAGCTCCATTGTTTATTGAGCAAGTCAATAAATGGCTAGCCGACCAAACCGTTGCACTTTGGGCACCCGAAATCAAAGTGTTTGAGGCGAATCAATGGACGACTTTTCAATCACACGATCTTCGCTATGTTGGCACGCCTGCAATGAACGCTCCCGCCAAGCAATTGGCAAAAGGGCTTGTGCTTCACGCGAGTCAAACAATTGATACGCTATCTCACAAAGGCGGCAAATGGTTTGTACACAGCGCCGAAACGGGCGACATCG
>CALCPT010000530.1 GCA_937897265.1 uncultured Alcaligenaceae bacterium | reverse complement strand
CCTGACGGATTTTCTCCCTAAGTTTGTCGGTGCTGACGTGATGGCAGCTTTATTGCCAGGCTTTGGTGAGGGTGGAAAACTCGCGCGTGTCGAACCTAAGTTGACGTTCGCCAGTCAATTGCCCGCAGGTACGATCCCGCTCGAATTTGTCGATGCCGCCTATCGCTTCGGGCATTCGTTGATCCGTCCAGTCTATCGCTTGAACACTGAGATGCGTGGCACGGCACAAGAGCAGTCCACAAATCCTGCACTGAGCGGGCGCCGGCAGATCTTTGCTGCATCTTATTATGCGGGTCTCAATGGCTTTAGAGAGTTTCCGGCAGAGTGGGGCATCGACTGGAAGCTCTATTTCGAGATCGATCGCAAACTTGATTATCGTAAAGTGGCCGACGGTGCGCGGCGCGTGCAAGCTTCATACAAGATTGATACGTCGTTAACAAATCCCTTAGCGTTTTTGCCTGAATTTTCAGCCGCAGGCGACGCAAAGGGGTTGCGGCGCGATCAGAACGGTCAGCCGCTTGCGCGCAGCGGTCAAATTTCAAATCTGGCGTATCGCAATTTGTCGCGTGGGGTGCAGGATCAATTGCCGAGCGGTCAAGCAGTGGCACGGGCGCTTGGGCTGATGCCGCTTGAGAACAAAGATCTGAGGGTCGGCAAAGCGACCCTAGACGGGATGGCCGAGAATCACTCAATCGAAGACTATGGCGACAGCTTCAAGTCTGCCGCGCCGCTTTGGTTCTATGTGTTGGCCGAAGCTCAGCATGTCTGGACTCAAAAAGTACGCAAGATGACCCACGCGTCTGACGCCGAGCGAAATGCAGTGCCAACGTACCTTGGACCAGTCGGCGGGCAGCTTGTGGCTCAAAGTTTTATTGCATTGCTCAAAAACGATCCGCAAAGCCTTTTCTATGCCGATATCCAATGGCGTCCTAAGTATTTGCGTCAAGGTCGCTTTGATATGCCTGCGTTGGTGGTGGCGGCAGGACTCGCCTGAGAAAGCAGCTACCCGCCGAGGTTGGCTCACCGCAATGCAACAAAGGTGGGCCAGTTGACAGCCGCCAGTTATTTAAGCGACACTTTGTCCGGACAAACATATAAACCGGACAAAGAGGCAAGCCATGGAAATTAAGACTGTCGGTCACAAACGTTATCAAGCGAGCTATGGCCGTTATCTCGAGGATTTTGAGTTGGGGGCAGTCTACGAGCACCGGCCAGGTCGCACCTTGACCGATGCCGACAATATCCATTTTTCCTTGCTCACGATGAATTTTCATCCGATGCATTGCGATGCAGCCTTTGCCGAAAAAAGCGAATTTGGAAAATTGCTTGTTAGCAGTGGGCTCACCCTTGCAATTGTCTTAGGGATGACCGTCAACGATATCAGCGCCAAGGCGGTGGCAAATCTTGGTTGGAAGGAAATCAACCTGACAGCACCGGTCTTCGCGGGCGACACACTCTACGCTGAATCTGAAGTACTTGAAATTCGCGAATCAAAGAGTCGCCCGACGCAAGGCATTGTGACTGTCAAAACAAGGGCATTTAATCAGAACGGAGTTGAGATCATGAACTTTATTCGTTCTGCCCTTGTGTCTAAGCGTGGTCACGGCGTGGGTGACTAACTAAGCAGGGTAGCGGATCGTGTGTCAAAAAATGACGAGACATACATTCTAAATGTCTCGATCCTCAATAAAAAAATAAAGAGACAAACATGCAAATTTTAAAACGAGCCAGCTTAGCGATTAGCGCGGCACTGTTGACTTTGGTCGCTTCAATTAGTAGCGCACAGTATCCAGAAAGTCCGGTAAAAATGATTGTTGGATTTCCGCCGGGACAGGCGACTGATGTGGTCGCACGTTATATGGCGCAAAAGTTTGCAGATAATCTTCCTGGCTCTAGTTTTATCGTCGACAACCGTGCGGGTGCCTCCGGGATCTTAGGCAGTCGAATTGTCGCTGCTGCGGTTCCTGACGGGTTGACGCTCATGATGGGATCGAGTGCAACGCTTGCGGTGAACCCTGCACTATATAAAGATCTACCCTATGACGTGTTGCGCGATTTTGCGCCGATCAGTCTGATCGCCATTGTGCCGCAGTATCTCGTAGTGAATGTTGATCTACCAGTTAAAACCGTACAAGATTTAGTTGCACTCGCCAAAAAAAATCCGGGTCAAATTAATTACGGCTCAGGCGGTAGTGGAGTGACAAACCATCTCATCATGGAGCTATTTAAACAGGCGTCTGATACCAACATGACGCATGTGCCCTATAAAGGTGGTCCCGCCGCGCTGACGGATCTGATGGCTGGACGTATTTCGGCAATGTTTGAAACAGGCCCCGGAGCGATCCCTCATATTCAATCGGGTCGTTTGCGTGCGATCGCGGTGTCAAGTGCTCAGCGTGCGGATGCAACCCCCGATATTCCTACTGTAGCCGAGTCAGGGTATCCCGGATTTCAGGCAGTTGCCTGGATCGGTTTAGTGGCACCTGCCAAAACCCCTGAGTCTGTTATCAATACGCTGTCGAAAATATCGATGAGCGCGCTGCGTGAGAAAGACTTTGCAGCCAAGCTCGGGGCGTTAGGTGCTGTGCCAGTCGGCAACTCACCTAGTGAATTTCGTAGCTTCATTGAAGAAGAGCTTAAGCGTTGGGCAGTTGCTGTGAAGCTCTCTGGTGCGAAAGTTGACTAAGCTAATCTGTGACACCCGCACAACAAGCTTGTTTAGCTCGAGTCAAAGACAACGGCAAAACAAGCGTGACTAACTTGAGCCAGGACACTGACATAACACGCGTGACTCAAAAGAGATCAAGACAATGACACAACAACATACCTCGCCAGCGGCTGGCCAAGCCATCTCAGAAATATTGGCAAACTTTGCAGTCAATTTTAAAGCGAGTGACATCCCGGCTTCAGTGCGAGAGCGTGCCAAGCTTTTAATGCTGGATGCGTTTGGCATCGCAGTGGCATCGCATGGTTACGATTTTTCAAAGCGGGCCATGGCAGCGATCAGCGAATTGAATTCAGGCGGCCGATCGGTTGTCTTGGGGTCTGACAAAAGGTTTGATCTGCGAAACTCAATTTTGATGAACGGTATTTTGATCCATGGATTGGATTATGACGATACGCACGCGCAAGGCGTGATTCATGCCACCACTTCAACCTTACCAACGGCTCTTGCAATGGCCGCCCA
>CALCPT010000529.1 GCA_937897265.1 uncultured Alcaligenaceae bacterium | reverse complement strand
TCGCTTTTTCGCGGATGATGCGGCTTGACTCGATTGTCGAGCATGCCACTGCCGCTGAGCGCAAAATTCTGTTGGCCCGTCATGGCACGGGATTTTGGGTGATTGGACTGTTCTGTGCGTGTCTGAATTTGCTCCCTCCGGCTTGGGTATTTTTGCCTGTCTTCTCGGGTCTGGTGTACACGCACTATGGGTTAGCAAGCTTGCGCCAGTTACGTAGCGAAATGCACTAAATGTTTGAGCTTGACCCGTGAGAAGTCGACCAAGGCTCACGCATTTGTGCTGAAATGTCGACTATTCTCAAATTTGACTGACTTCAATTTTTTCTGGAAACATCATGTCTGCCTCTCAAGACAACGCGCGGTTTGGGTTGATTATCGTTGGTGACGAAATTCTGTCAGGTCGCCGGCAAGACAAGCATATGTCTAAGGTGATCGAATTGTTAAGCGCGCGTGGTTTACAGTTGTCTTGGGTCGAAGTCTTGTCCGACGATCGTGCCTTGCTGACGGCAGCGTTTGAGCGCAGTTTTGCGTCGGGCGATATCGTATTTAGCTGCGGTGGCATTGGCGCCACGCCCGATGATCATACCCGTCAGGCGGCGGCCGCCGCACTGAAGTTGCCTTTGGCTCTGCACCCCTTTGCGGCTGAGCAAATTGGCCTGCGAGTGGCCGAAACTGCCGCCAAAGGCGGGGGCAATCCTGACATCAATGCTCCCGAAAATCAGCAGCGCTTGCAGATGGGCTATTTCCCGCAGGGTTGCGAGGCGGTGGTCAATCCGTTCAATCGAATCCCTGGCTTTTTCATTCAAAACCATACTTTTGTACCTGGGTTTCCGGTGATGGCGTGGCCGATGCTTGAGGCCACGCTCGACAGTCGTTATGCGCATTTGCATCACAAAAATCAGCAAGTCGAGCATTCGTTCTTGGTCTATGGCATGCCCGAGTCGCGCATCACGCCTGCGCTCGAGGCGCTCGAGCAAAAATGGCCGGGCGTGCGCGCCTTTAGTTTGCCCTCGGTGGGTGAGGGTGGTGGGGTGCCCCACATTGAGCTGGGCGTGAAGGGCGACCCTGAGCCGGCTGCGTTAGCCCTTGAGTTTTTAAGGGCAGAGGCGCTGCGCTTGGGGGCGCGCTACGAGCCTGGTGTGCCTAAGTAGCTTTAGCCTTAGCAGTGCCGTAGCTTTTCGAGCGCAAGCTCTCTGAGCTTGACGCGCTGAAATTTTTGGCCGTTTGCACTGGCAGTTGTTGGAAACTCGTCAACAAACCAAAGGTGTGCGGGAATCTTAAAGGCAGCGAGAGTCTTAGCGACGCCTTTCAGGGTTGCATTCGCGTCTGGTGGGCATTGCTTGTTTTTTGCGATCGCGAAGGCCACGGCACGCGGCTGACCATTGATCTCGACACCCACCACTTGGGCGCTGTCAATGCCGGGTTGTGCCGCTAAGACATCTTCGATTTCAGTCGGGTCAACTAAAAAGCCCCCCAACCGCATCGTGTCGCCCATACGCGATTGGTATACAAAACTACCATCGCTGCGCAGGTAACCTAGGTCGCCCGTTTTGAAGTAACCGTCTTCGGTAAAGGCTTGGGCCGTGGCCTCTGGGTTATTGAAGTAACCTTTAAATAAAGTGGGTGCTTTGATCTCGATTTCACCCGATAGGCCCACGGCGCAGAGTGCTAAGGTGTCAGGGTCGCGCACCCGTACTTGTGTGAGCGAGCCGGCCGCGGGTGTGCCTCCGCCCAGCACACGCTCTTCGAGCGGTAGCTCGGGGGGTTGAGCTGAAAACAGAGAATGCACTTCGCTCGAGCCATAAAGGCCTCGCATTGGAAACCCGCGCGGGATTAATTCTTGAGCGAGTTCAACGAAGCGTGCACTAAACGCCGCAAAGCCAAACAGCTTAAGCGAGGTAAAGGCGATGGGCTCGGGGTTTTGCTCTGCAAAGCGACGCAGCATTTCGTCGCTGCCAAAAATATGCGTGATCTGATGTTGTTTGATTAACTGACTTGCCGAGGCGACGTCAAAAAAATCCATCAACACAACCGGCATTTTTGCCGCAATGGCAGCTAAAGCGCTGTCTAGGCCATAGACGCCACAAAGCGGTAGCGCGGTGAGCAGTGCATCGCCGGGTGCGCCAAACTGATAGCCCGTTGCGATATGCCGAACGTGTTCGCTGAGAGTTTTTTGCGTGTGTACGACAAGTTTTGGGCCTTTCGTGGTGCCCGAGGTTGTGAAAAAGATAACGGGCAGGTCTTCCAGTGTCAAGGCATCGCTTGCCCACTGCGCATGGCTTTGAGCAGCCGTCTTTGAACCTTGGGGTGTTGCGTTCAGAGCGCCCCCCGGGTGTGCCATGAGAGTCGCCGTACGATCTTGATGTTAGATCGGAAGAGCGTCGT
>CALCPT010000528.1 GCA_937897265.1 uncultured Alcaligenaceae bacterium | reverse complement strand
AAAATACTTACACCAGTGCATTGAGTCGATCCTGACACAAACGGGTTGTGAGCTTGAGTACATCGTCGTTGACCCAGGAAGCACCGATGGTAGTCGCGAGTTAATTGAGTCGTATGGTGACAAAATCATTAAGGGTTTTGAGCCTGACGATGGGCCTGCAGACGGCCTGATTAAAGGCTTTAGTCGTGCTACTGGTGAAATTTTTGGTTTTATTAATTCAGATGATTACTTATTACCGAACGCACTGGAACCCTTGGCTACATTTTTTGACAAGCAAGGTTTGCAGTGTTTCGTGACTGGACAAGGGTACGTAGAGTATGCCTCTGGCTTGAAGCAAAGGATTTACCCAACACCGTTGACGCGCCAAAGTATGCTGTTTCGATCTGCAGTGATCTTTCAGCAGGCAACTTTTTTTCCGGCAAACTTGTACCGGCAGGTTGGCGGGTTCAATCCAAAGAACAGCACGTGCTGGGATTACGAACTGTTTTTAAGATTTTTATTACTAAACAGTCGACATGAGGTGATCTCAGCACAGATCGCTGCGTTTCGTATTCACGAAGAGTCAATTTCTGGCTCGGGTCGTTTGACGCAGCGCTATTTATTGGATCTGGACCGACTGTTTCTTGAAGTCGTTGGTCGCGACCGAAATTTAGTCGATCTTTGCCTGACGTATTTTTTACGAGTAAGACAGGGGCTGACTAGCAGGTTGCGGGGACTTTAAGCTTGAGATTGGCTTGGTAAATGCCATAGCAGTGGGACTATTGTTTAAAGAGTTGTAACGACCAAGAAAAATCAGGCTGAGGCAAGAAATGAAAAAATTTTTCTTTTACGTAATCATGATTGCCTTGGTGATCGTCGTCCCGATCGGGGCGGTGACAGGTTATTTTCTATACCGAAAATTGACCTTTTCATATGACTATTGCGAGCCATATGGGCAAATAGACAGTCAAACAGGCTGGAGGCTCAAGTCAAATGCCAACTCTTGCTTGAAACTGCAAAACCATGTGACGGGGAAGGTGTATTTCGATACTAAGATTTATACGAATACTCTAGGTTTTCGATCAGCTTCCCCTCAAACGACGGTGGCACAAACGCGACCCATTGCCGCGATTGGCGACTCGTGGACCTTTGGCTATGGTGTCGATTATGAAGAGTCTTTTCCGCATCTCTTAGAAAAAGAACTAGGCGTCGCCACTCTGAATTTGGGTGTACCCGCGTATGGCTCGGGCAGCACACTACAGCTGTTTTCAAGACACTTTGACACGTTAAAACCCAGCGTGGTTGTGCACTTCACTTTAGGTCTATGGACCCGCTCAATCTGTCGCGCCAATGAGGTTGAGAAGACGCTTCTTCCTTGTTTTTGGATCGATCAGTACGGCGACGCACAGTTTTCCTTGCCTCAGGCTAGCTTTGTTGAGGACGCCGCAAAGGAACACCAGTACCCGGGCGGGTACTTGACGTCGGGCTACAAGTTTCGAGAGATGTTTTTTATCTTGAAGCCTCGGGAAATTGCGCAGAGCGTTAGTACGTACATGGCTGCAATTTCCAAGCGCATTGGCCTCACAACGCGACTTGAAAATGACAAGACTTCGCTCTCGGACGAGGATACAAGAAAAATACTTGAACTTGAACTGAGAATTTATAAGGGTATTTTAGTAAATACGGACACGATGTTTGTGCTTTACGACCCGCGCGGGTATTACATGTATTCGCTGAGTGAGATTAAGCAGGCGTTAGGTCGTCGTTTTATCTATTTGAGTGCACAAGAGTGGGAGGCGGATGTGGCGAGCAGGTTTAAAGATTTGCCCGCTGACGAGGTGACCGTTCCGGGGGATGGGCACTACGCGGTTGGCGCTAATCGTTTGATTGCGAAGAGCCTTGCCAACGCGCTAAGCGATTTTCGCAAACAAAGCACTAAGTAATTATTTAATTGGTCAGATGGATGATAAACTTGTTCAAACTTGAACGAAAATAATTTCGACCCCTTCGTGCAGGCCGATCGCGATACGGTAGGGCGGTAGCGTGCCTGCAGCAAACCACAAAATGCAAACGCAGAAAACAGACCTACAAGCGGACACCTCTTACCGAGTTTTGGCACTGCTATCTCAAAATCCCGATCTCACGCAGCGCGAGCTTGCTGAAAAGGTCGGTGTGAGTGTGGGCGGCGTGAATTACTGTTTAAAGGCTTTAGTAGAAAAGGGCTGGATCAAGATCGACAATTTCAGCCAAAGCAAAAACAAGTTCGGTTACATCTATCTGTTAACTCCAGATGGTGTCGCACAAAAAGTCTTACTTGCAGGTCAATTTCTGAAACGCAAGATGCGAGAGTACGAACAACTGAAACTCGAGATTGAAAGCTTGAAAACTGAACAACTAATGGGTG
>CALCPT010000527.1 GCA_937897265.1 uncultured Alcaligenaceae bacterium | reverse complement strand
AACGAACACTTGATCGGAGCGCCCGAGTTGGCGATAGGCGCGCAAGAGCAAACGCAGGGTGTGCACGTGTCGGGCACCGGCTTGCTGCAGTGGCAACAACTCATCAAGCGCCTGCTGAGCCAAGCCTTGATCGAGATATAGATCTGCAGCGGCCGTTGCAACGGCTTCGCTTAAGCCGGTATCTTGCCCAGCCCTGTCTTTTGCAAGCGCCAGTAAGTTGTCTCGCCGAACATATTCACCCAGCGCATGTGCGGCCCGCGCCGCAGATAAGCCTGCTAATACCTGGCGATTGGCACTACGGGTCTGGTCCAGCAGCTTCGTGAGATCTTTCTCGGCGTTCGAATAGCGACCTTCAAGTAGTTCGGTCCAACCTTGCTCAAGTAATTCGTGATCGCGCCGCACCTGCCGGCGTCCGTGCCAAGCACGCACACGCTCTGGGATCCCAGTAAACCAAGCTAACACACGCAATAGAACGTACAGGGAAATAAAGCTTGCAACAAGAACCAGGACAGCAAACGCAAATGAAACCTGTATGCGCCAATTGTTCAACAGAATCAACACTTGGCCTGTATTTTCTCGAAGTGCAACAGCAAGCACCACGGCAAGCGTGGTCAACAGCAGCGTCCAGAACCAAGTACGCATACTTAATCCTCGCTTTTTTTGTTGGACTCTTGCACACGCACGGCTTCAAGTGCGGCAATGCTGTCACTCATATCAGGCAGCGAAGCAACAACGGATGCACTCGCAAGCTCGCGCACTAAGCGCAGCGCGGCTACAGTATCATCGGCTTTAGGGTCGTAACGCGCGGCTAAGGAGGCTTCAATACTAGCAATCTCGGCTCGCCACACCGACGGTTGATGCATCAGCAAGGCCATCTGAGCAGTCAACACTCTCGTGCGCAAATTCGCGCGCAGTTGGGTGCCCTGCTCGGGCGACATCAATAACGCGCTGGCATCCGACACACGCTGAATACTCACAACGCTTGCAAATTCTTTGGCAACAAACACAGCCACCGCCTTAGACCACAGAACGGACTGGCGCCATGCGCTATCCCACCAAGCCTCGCTAGTTGGCGGTTCATTTGACACGATTGCTGATGCGCCTGGCGGTGCTGCATGCGCTGTTGTGACAGCGGCTTGGGCGGCAGCGGACGGAGCTACAGGCGCTTGCGAGGCACTTGCACTGATCGCAGCCACCTGAGGCACAGCGGCATCAGGCACCAACAAAGGCGCGCGCCCAATTAAGGTCGAAAGCGTCTCAAGTCGAACTGACAGCGTGCCCACGTCAATCAGTGGTACCGAGCGTAAGCGATCGAGGTCTGCGCTAATGGCGCGCTGAACTGCGGCAAAACGCGGCCGATCAGCCCGCACCAATGTCGACAGCGCAGTTTCGAGCGCCATCACGGCGTTATTCACGTTACTCGCCAAGCGCAACTGTTGGCTTGCCAAGGTCACAAGGCGATCGATGTCATTGGCAAGCATCGAGTCTTCCATGCCTTGATTGAAACTTGCCCAAGCCTCTTCAAGGCCCTCAAACTGACTTTTTGCTTCGGCGAGTGATTGCTGCAGATCAGCGATCAGCTTGGCCTGCGACTCGACTAAGCCAAGCGCCAGTTTTGCCTCACGCTTGGTTTCAACTAACTGCGCGGTGAAACCTTGAACTTGCGTGGCGACCTCACGCCCAGCGGCATCAAAACGCTTTTGCGCAAACCACGCCCCTGCCCCGATCACCACAGCCACCAACAAAAAAACGAGCATCAAGGTCACTGACCAAGATAGGCCTGTACTTTTACGGCGTACCCGCGAAGAGTACTCAGAGGTAGAGTGATTAGAAGGCGCGGCTACCTTAGCCGGATCGGCTTGAGCTGACGACTGGGGCGAGGTGATAGGTTCTGTCATAGCGCTATTGTAGACGTTGCCTCGCATAAACGTGCATTTTCAATGCATTAAGTCTGTTTGAGCTGGTGAACAATTTGATCAAAACACAACACAATGACCTGATCCTCAGGGCTCGCCACCGCGTGGCAAAGCTGCCCAAGCTCACGCCCAAGGGCCTTGGCTAAAACAGGCTGAAGTCGCTCGTGCGTCAATACAAACGCAGACTGCCCAAACCAGCTCAAAAGCTTAAGGGCCTCGAGTTTTTGCACAATCGCTTGGATCCCATGTCCACTGGTCAAAAGCCAAACCGCCGGCCTGCCCTCAGTTGCCAATTCGCGCAAAGACGCACACAAAGGTGCTGGCCACGAGGCCACTTCGCGCTGGTAGGTCTGTTGCACGGTCACGGAAACACCCAAGTCGAGTAATTTCTCACTTAACCACTCGCGTCCGTCTTGCCCACGCAAAATCAACACATTACGTGGCAAGATCGGTTGGGCAAGAATCAATGGCCAAAGCGCTTCAGAGTCTTGTGAGGCCGCGCCCGTTGGGTGCAACACTGCCACCTCAGCACCAAAGGTGCGCCGCACTGCCCCGGCCGTGACCGGCCCCATACAGGCCGCCGTCACCCGCTCAGGCCAAGCATACCCTGCTGGCAATTGATGTTGATAACCGGCAACTGCTGCACGGCTGACAAACACAACTAAATCGAACGCGTCAGGCTGAGGAGCCACCCGCGCTGGCTGAATTGGCGCCGATTGAATATCGAGCGCTGGACATTCGAGTACAGGCCAACCCGCCTGTCTCAAGGCTTGCGCCACCGCCGTATTACGCCCAGCCGGCCGAGTCAGAATCGCAGTTGGGCGCAAAGGTGCCATTCGGCTAGGTGTGATTCGGTTCGTTTGTCGCGGCTAAGCTCGCCAAAATCGCCGCTGCGCCCTGCTCACGTAAATCTTGAGCCACCCGTAAACCCAGGCTTATAGCCTCTGGCACATGCCCCACTGCTTGGGCACGGTAAATCGTTTTGCCATCGGGGGTGGCGACAAGCGCCTGAATCGTCAGTTGCTGGCCTTGCACCGCGGCGTAGGCAGCTAAAGGCACTTGGCAAGAGCCCCCCAAGGCACGCGAGACTGCACGCTCAGCCAAGGCACAGGCAGTCGTTTGGTGGCAGGACAGAGGTGCCAGAATCTCAAGCAAGTCAGAACGTTGTTTCAAAATCTCAATGCCTAACGCGCCCTGCCCCGCTGCGGGCAACGAATCTTCAACCGCAAGGCGGTACCGAATCCTATGAGCCAGGTCAAGGCGCTCGAGGCCAGCAGCGGCCAAAATGATCGCCGCATAACCGCCAGCGTCGAGCTTGGCCAAACGGGTGTCTAAGTTGCCACGCAACGGCTCAATCTTGAGCTCTGGAAACTGCGCACGCAGCTGCGCTTCGCGCCGCAAACTTGAAGTGCCAACCACAGCCCCCGCAGGCAAATCAGCCAGTGTCGCAAAATGATTTGAAACAAAGGCATCACGGCAATCTGCCCGCGTCAAGATCGTCGACAGTTCAAAGAGTTCAGGCATGTCAACGGGCATATCTTTGAGCGAGTGCACTGCCAGATCTGCACGGCCATCGAGCAAAGCATTTTCAAGCTCTTTGACAAACAAGCCCTTACCGCCAACCTTCGACAGGCTGCGATCCAAAATCTCGTCGCCCCGGGTACTGAGTTTCAGCAAGTCGACTTGCATCCCAGGATATAAGAGGTGCAACCGAGCCTGCACATGCTTGGCCTGCCACAGGGCAAGTCTGCTAGCGCGCGTGGCGATCGTTAAGTGGCGAGGTATCAATCGAAACAAACCTTTAACGCAGATAATTAAAAATCACGGTCGCAACAATTCCGATCACGGCAAGTAATAGCAACCGTTGCAAAATTGTCTGTCCGCGTTGCGGTGGCGAGGGTTCTGGCCTTGTCATAGCTGACATCCGAAAAGATTTGAATAGCTTAATTTGAACACGTACAGCGAAAAAAAACCGACCCGCTGTAAAAGCAGGCCGGTACCTAGCGCTTGAAACGTTGAAATCTAAAGAACTGATTTCAGCAACTTGCCCATTTCAGAAGGATTTTTGGTTGTCCGGATCCCGCACGCTTCCATGATCTCGAGCTTAGCGTCTGCTGTATCGGCACCACCAGAAATCAGCGCACCTGCATGCCCCATGCGTTTGCCAGCAGGCGCTGTCACACCAGCAATAAAGCCAACCATCGGCTTTTTCATGTGCTCTTTTGCCCACAACGCGGCGTTCACTTCATCTGGACCGCCAATTTCGCCGATCATGATGACAGCTGCGTTGGTATTTGCACCAACAATGCCCGGCATGATGGAGGCGTCTGCGACGCGCAGGCCATTGACGCCATGCACCCTAAGCTGGGGATCGACCACAGACATGCCGTTCGTGCCCATGGCACAGGTGCCCACCGGATGATGGGTGATGCCAAGGTTCTTGCGTATGGCCGCCTCCAGGGCCTCATCGCTCTGGCAATCTTCACCAGGAAGGGTCTCGCACTCGACCAGCGCCGCTTGGGGAGCCTGGGAGAAGACTTTCCGGGCGGCCCGGATGCCTGCAATCATGTTGCCCATATCTTCGGTCGCCGACAGCAGACCCAACTGGATGCGCGGCTTGTCCTGCGGATGAGCCGATCGCAAGCTGACTTGTCCTCGGCTTTTGGGGTAAAGCTGGCTGGCGGTCACATAAAAGCCATGCGGCTTGGGCGAGCGAATGCC
>CALCPT010000526.1 GCA_937897265.1 uncultured Alcaligenaceae bacterium | reverse complement strand
TGCAAAGAGCCCACCACCTGTGTACCAATGATCGCCAACAGCCCGACCATCCACATTGTGGTCGCCGTGCGGACACGGCCATCTAGGTCAGAGGCTTCGTTTTGCGTCAACGTCAGCACTAAGCCAAACGTCGCAGCTGCCGTCAGCGCAAACGCGACCCCGACGCCAATCATGCCCCACTGCGCTTTGGCGCCTAAGCCCGAGGCAGCGCCAAAGACATCTAACGCCATCGCTAAGCCGATGAGCATAATCGGCATCGCCACAAGCACCTGTCGCTCAGGGCGCTGGCCGTAAATCACACGAGACCAAAAGGCTGTCCAAAGTGGGTAGGTGTTAAAGGCCAGTAGGGCTAACGACACAGGCAGCAAAGCCACCGATGAATAAATTGTTAAGCTTTGAATCGTCACTAGCAAACCGATCGCAGGCAATACTTTTTTATGTTTAGGCGTGAGCCGAATCGGTACGCCTTGAAAGTAAACAATTAAGCTCACCACAACCGCGGTCACTAAGCTACGAACCACGACCGCAGTCGCAACGTTGAGGCCATGATCAAAGGCGATGCGTGCTGCCACGTGATTGGCGCCCATGATCAGACCAACAAATAAAAGCGTCGCGAACGCCAACCCAGAAATTGCGTTCGTTTTGCTATTCACGGTCAATCAACATCCTTTTACGAGGTTCGATGCGTCTAGAACACGTCTGAGAAACGGCTAGTTCAGTGCACATGGGTTGAACCCACCAGCGGCTTAAACCAAAAGTATGCCACTCTTTTGGCAATTGCCTTAAGATACTAAAAAAGCTGAGCTCTTTACGAGGCGTCTCATAGACCGCTCAGCACGACAATATTTCGGAGACCTCTTATGACGATTAAAGCCGTGGCGCTTATCGGCGCGGGCAATATGGGCTCGCGTATGGCGCGCTGCATCAAACGCTCAGGCTTCGACTTGATCGTCTGCGATCAAGATCCACTCGTACTCGACACTTTCAAACAAGAAGGCGTGCGCGTCACGCTCGACCCACGCGACTGTGCGTTGGCAGATGCGATCATCGTGCTCGTAGCAAATGACGAACAGATTGTATCGGTCACCTGCGGCCCTGCTGGATTTATCGGGGCAATCCTCTCCGAGCATCAACCGTTAGTCTGCATCATGAGCACCACCCTACCCTCGACACTTCAACAGGTTGCGACAGGCCTTAAAAACACCCGCGCACACTTGATCGATGCTCCGGTCAGCGGTGGCTTAGTCAAAGCCGAGCAAGGCACTCTCACCATCATGATGAGTGGCGATGAGCAAGACTTAAACAGAGCCGAGCCTCTGATGCGATCAATGGGAACTGAAATTTTTCGTTGTGGTGCGCTCGGCTCTGCAGAAGTGATCAAGGTCATCAACAACATGTTAGGGATCGCCAACATTTATCTCGCTGCAGAGGCTTTTGAATTGGCGGCTAAACATGGCGTCAACATCGAACAAATTGCACCAATTCTTGAGGTCAGTAGCGGCAGAAACTTCATGTCGCTCGACAGCGCGATGACCCAACAACACTACCAAGCTTGGGCACGATCCAAAGAGGCGTTTTTCTCTTTAGCAAATATCGTTAGTAAAGATTTACACTTAGCAAAAAATTTAGCTCAAGGGGCTCAACTTGACCTACCCTTGTTAAATGAACTATCACGGCATGTCGATGCGACAGACGAGACGGTATTCACTCGCTGGCAATTCGTGACCCAAAAGCACAACACCTAAGAGAAAACTCATGTCAAAAAAGTTTCGACAAGTATTGCTTGGTACGCTGCTACTGCTGAGCGCTCATTCGAACGTCACTGCGCAAGACTTTCCAACTAGACCAATCCGTATGATTGTGCCTTTAGCGGCTGGCGGCGCCACCGATGTCGTGGCGCGCTTGATTGCAGACAAACTCTCTGAACAAGTCAAACAGCCTGTGATTGTTGAAAATCGCCCCGGCGCACAAGGCATGATCGGTGTAGAGGCCGCCGCCAAAGCCGCACCTGATGGATATACCTTGGTGTTTGGTTCAAGCACTACGATGGCTGCGATTTCAAGTCTGTATGCCAAACTGCCCTTCGACCCCATCGAAGACTTTGCGGCAGTGGCCAAGGCACTTGATAATGCATACAACGTACTGCTCGTGCCCACCTCGTTGCCCGTCAACAACGTAGCAGAACTGATCGCCTATGCAAAGGCCAATCCAACAACATTAAATTATGGTGCGGGCACTGCCAGTTCTAGAATTTGTATTGAAATGCTCAAGGTGATGTCGGGTGCGAGTATGACTTTTGTGCCGTACAAAACCTCAACACAGGCTCTGAACGACTTGATGGGTAATCAGGTTCAACTCGTGTGCGAGCCGACAGGGTCAGGTATGGCACAGGTCGCCACTGGCAAGCTGCGTGCAATCGCTGTCACAGGACCGCAACGCATCAGCGAAGCACCGGGCGTTGCCGCGGTTGCCGAAACAACAGGTCTGCAAGACTATGGTCACTGGTCATGGCTGGCATTTTTTACCAGAGCTGGCACCCCACCCGCGGTAATTGATAAGTTAAGCGCCGAACTGCAAAAAGCCTTGGCAAACCCAGAGGTCGCAAGCAAAATCAAAAAATTTGGTTTCGACGTCGTACCTTCTGGCCCCAAAGAACTTGCCGCTTTGCAAAAAGAGGCCGTGGCCAAATACGCAAAAATCGTCAAAGACGCTGGAATCACCCCCGAGTGAGGTTGCTGGGCATCTTTGCTCCGACATGAGCGGCATCTCGTTTTTTAGCCAGCTCGCACTGGCGCTGTCGCTCGCGAGCTCCACTCTTTTGTAACTCAGTCGTTTTATTAATGCAGCGTGGACAACTCACACCCTCTTCGTACAGCGGCGATTCAGTTGCACCATCGGGCAACGGTTGACGACAGCAGCGGCAAAGTGGGCGCGAAGTCTGCTGTAACCCATGGCCAACTGACACGCGCTCATCAAAGACAAAACACTCTCCCTCCCAAAGACTTTGCTCGGGCGGGATGGTCTCAAGATATTTAAGAATACCTCCCTCAAGATGGTAGACCTCGTCAAATCCCTTTGCACGCATCAGCGCAGTGGATTTTTCACAGCGAATACCACCGGTGCAAAACATTGCAACTTTAGGTTTTTTACCGGTACGGGCTTCAAGCGCTTCGGCCTGATCTACCCAGGAGGGTAATTCAGAGAAGGTACCAATGTTTGGGTCGATTGCACCTTTGAACGTGCCCAACTCAACCTCGTAGTCGTTACGCGTATCAATCAACACCACCTCAGGATCGCTGATGAGCGCATTCCAATCTTTGGGTTTGACGTAGGTACCAGCCATATGGGTAGGGCTGATCCCCGGCACGCCCATCGTGACAATTTCTTTTTTAACGCGAATCTTCATTCGACGAAACGGCGGGTTGTTGGCCCAAGCCTCTTTGTGCTGCAAATCAGCAAAGGCCGGGTCTGAGCGCAAATGCGCCAACACAGCCCGAATATCGGCTTCGGCCCCCGCTAAAGTACTGTTAATACCCTCGCGCGCTAACAAGATGAGACCTTTGACGTTGCGCTGTTCACAGAGTTCAAGCAGAGGGAGCCTGCGTTGCTCAAAGTCAGGTAAATCAACAAATTTATAAAAGGCGGCGGTCAAAAATTGGGTTGTAGACATTAGTTCAGGCGGGTAATCAGCAAAGGTCGTATGAAGAGAGTCAGTCAAGCACGAATAAATTAACGCACACGCATGAGTCAAACACGCTTGTGCGTCAATGATGTATATCTTAGCGCCGGAACACCGTACCCGTCTTGATAAAACGCAAACCTTTAGTTTCCGGTGATGCGCTTGACAAACGATGCTGCGTAAGCGGGCGAGCGGAACTGCAAGACAGGATCATCGGTAGGCGCAATCCCGTCACCCATGACCAAGGGGTCGAAGTTGATTTTTTCGCAATCTGCCCCTTTTTGAGGCGTTGCCGAGGTGAGCGTCAACACACCCGCCTGAATGGTTTTACGCTCGGCTGGCCAATAAACCGTTGGATTGTTTTGCTCATCCGAGGCTTCACCAATTGTCAGGATCATATTCCAACGAACAGGACCTGCCTTGGTTTTAGCGATTAAATCCTCGTCCAAGAAGCGTGCTGGCATCGTACCCATCTCGGCATCGGTTAGGCGCTTGACCCCGTCTTCAGGCACAAAGCGCCAGCGCACCAAGGTCGTTTGGTTGTTTGCGTTAATAAACTTAAACGTGTGAACACTAAAAAAGTCACTGTTGGCATAACTCACCGGCGGGTTGTTCTTGGCCATAAACTCTCCTAGCGGCTTAGCGTCGGGATGAGTCTCTCTAAATTGCTTTTGCTTTTCTGGGTCAGGTTTGCCGGTCGCAGGGTCAACCATGTTGGATAACAAAGCACTGTAAAACGTTTGGGGGGTTGCTGCACCAAACACCGGCACATTCAACATCGCGAAGTGTTGAATGCTATTGCCTGGCAGTTTGAATTGCAGCGCCAAGCCACGCGGATTTTTAGTCGCATCCGGTGCCTTCGGGTTACCGCCCGCCAACGAGAAGCGGCCGATCACAGGGATCGCCGCGCCCGCAAACAACGGTGAGCGTGTAAACGCTTGCGCCTCTTTGGTACCAATAAACGAACCGCCTACACAGATGCCAATAATATGGTTGCGTCGCTCGCCAGGATGTACGCCGGCAAGTTTTTCGAGGCCGCTCACAACTTGGTCTGCAGTCGGGGCCTGTTGCGCCGTTGCATTCAAAGCGCAAAATACAGAGGCCATCGCCACTGAGAAGATTTTTGAGTTCATTGGGTCGAGCCTTACGGTGTGGGTTAGAGGGTGAGATCTACTGCGATAACCTATCTTAGAGCCCTTTGGGCTGAAAAACCATCGGATTTAAGGTCCCAAGTCAAGATTTT
>CALCPT010000525.1 GCA_937897265.1 uncultured Alcaligenaceae bacterium | reverse complement strand
GTGGCTGGCTGGCTCCAGCCACGCGCTTCTTAAACGACGTGTTGCTATCTGCGCCTTCGATCGTGATCGGGTTATTTATTTACGCGGTTTATGTCTCGCAAGTGGGGCACTATTCTGGCTGGGCTGGTTCATTCGCCTTGGCGATTCTGGTGATCCCGGTTGTCGTGCGTACCACCGACAACATGCTGCTCTTGGTGCCCAACAGTTTGCGTGAGGCCTGCTTTGCCTTGGGATGCCCCAAGTGGCGCATGATTACGATGGTGTCTTATAAGGCTGCTCGGGCCGGGATCATGACAGGTATTTTGCTGGCAGTTGCACGTGTTGCAGGCGAGACGGCGCCCCTGTTGTTTACGGCGTTGAACAATCAGTTTATGTCGTTTGACATGAATAAGCCGCTGGCCAATTTGCCGGTGGTGATATTTCAGTTTGCAGCGAGCCCGTTTTCAGACTGGAACACTTTGGCTTGGGCCGGGGCCACACTCATCACCTTGGCGGTGCTAGGGATCAACATCCTCGCACGTGCAATGTTCCAGCAAAAATGATTTTCATCGTTAGACCTGCGCGACCTATTTCAGTCTGACTAAAAAGAACCCGAAGGTAAACACTATGGTTTTGAACGCTACTGCAAAACAAGACACCGCTCTAGTATCAAAAATTGAAATTAAAAATCTCAATTTTTATTACGGCAAATTTCATGCGTTGCGCGATGTCAATATGTCGATCGCCAAAAATAAAGTCACTGCGTTTATTGGCCCATCGGGCTGTGGTAAATCGACTTTATTACGTACCTTGAATCGTATGTTTGAACTGTACCCCGGTCAGCGCGCGGAAGGCGAAATCTTATTTGATGGCGAAAATCTCTTAACGTCCAAAACGGATATCTCGTTAATACGGGCAAAGATTGGGATGGTGTTTCAAAAGCCAACACCTTTCCCAATGAGCATTTATGACAACGTCGCTTTCGGGGTCCGGCTCTTTGAAAATTTGAGCAAAGGGCAAATGGACGAGCGCGTTGAATGGGCGCTTAGTAAGGCCGCGCTGTGGGGCGAGGTAAAAGATAAGCTAGGTCAAAACGGCAGCAGCTTGTCAGGCGGCCAGCAACAACGTTTGTGTATTGCGCGCGGTGTGGCGATCAAGCCAGAGGTGTTGTTGCTCGATGAGCCGTGTTCGGCGCTTGATCCGATCTCAACGGCTAAAGTCGAAGAGTTGATCGCTGAACTGAAAAATGACTACACAGTTGTCATCGTGACCCACAACATGCAGCAAGCCGCGCGTTGTTCTGATTTCACGGCGTATATGTATCTGGGTGAATTAATGGAGTTCGGCAAGACCGATCAGATTTTCGTCAAACCGACTCGCAAAGAAACCGAAGACTACATCACGGGCCGCTTTGGCTAAGCGTGACGGTTAATCGGCAAAGTCTTTGCCAGCATTTAGTATCGCGGTGTACAGACTTGGACGTCGAGCATTATTCTGTTACACTGCTCATCTTTCGGGGCGTAGCGCAGCCTGGTAGCGCATCTGCTTTGGGAGCAGAGGGTCGTGAGTTCGAATCCCACCGCCCCGACCAGTAATCTCAAAAGGCTAGTTTCTTAATTGAAACTAGCCTTTTGCTTTGGGCGAGCGATTTTTTGCGAGTGGTGTGATAATGAATCGCGATCCACTACATCTCCCGGAGAATCTCATGGCACCTGAAGTCGTATTCATTGGTCTAGGCAATATGGGCATGCCCATGGCGCTCAATCTTTTGCGTGGCGGCTTTTCCGTCATTGGTTTTGATTTGGCCCAGGCTAACGTCGACAGTTTGGTGGCCGCCGGTGGCGCAAAAGGGCTCGACTTGGCGCAGGCCGTGAAAGGCGCGAAGGTTGTGGTCAGTATGCTGCCAGCCAGTCAGCACGTTCAAAGCGTATATTTGGGTGACCAAGGTGTCTTGGCGCTTGTACAAAAGGGTACCTTGCTGATTGACTCTTCGACAATCGCCCCGCAAGTTGCTAAAGAGCTTGGTGCCGCCGCGGCAGCCAAGGGCATAGAGATGATTGATGCGCCTGTTTCAGGTGGCCCCTTCGGCGCTAAGGCCGGTACCTTGACCTTTATGGTGGGTGGCACTGAGCAGGGCTTTGCGGCCGCACAGCCGTACTTGCAAAAGATGGGTAAGGCGCTGTATCACGCCGGTGCACATGGTAGTGGGCAAACCGTTAAGGTCTGCAATAACATGCTTTTAGGCATCACCATGATCGGTACGGCTGAGGCCTTGCGCTTGGGTGTTGCCAATGGGCTTGATCCTGCCGTGCTGTCAGAAATTATGTCAAAGAGTTCGGGTAACAACTGGGTGTTGAATTCGTGCAATCCATGCCCGGGCGTGATGCCAGAGTCGGCGGCGTCTAATGGTTACGCGGGTGGCTTTGGTGTGGATTTAATGCTGAAAGACTTGGGCTTGGCGGTTGAAAACTCTTTGGCCACGAAGTGTAGTGTGCCGCTTGGTGGCTTGGCGCGTAACTTGTACGACATGCACAGTAAGCTTGGAAATGGCAAACTGGATTACGGCAGTATTTACGAAACTTTGGGTAAAAAATAAATTAGTTTCATAAAAACACTCGCTATTTATTTTTTAGAAAAACCTAGGGTTAACCATGATGAGAAAACCCTAGGCGCATAATAGGCTTACAGTACGAGCAGAGAGAGCGCAATATCGGTGTCTTTCGCCGATAAAAAGACGACCCACTGCAAAAAAATAACCACAACTCTGGGAGACAAACCATGTTGAAACGTAAGCGTGCAGGTCTGCACTTTGTTCAGGCGGCGCTCGCCGCCGCACTCGTATCAGTTGGCTTCGCCAGTCATGCTGAAGTTGGTATCACCGACACAGAAATTCTTTGGGGCAACTCAAATCCTCTGTCAGGTCCCAATGCAGGCTACGGTGCAATTGGCCGTGCGCAAAAAGCCTGTTTCGAGTACGTCAATAACGAACTTGGCGGCGTCAAAATGGGCGATGGCAAAACGCGCAAGCTCAAACTGACGATGTACGACGATGCGATGGAGCCAGCTCGGGCCCTCCAAAATGCACGTCGCTTGATTACACAAGATAAAGTGTTTGCAATTTCGGGCAACGTTGGTACGGGTGCTAACCTCGGCGCGCGTCCGTTCTACAACAGTGAAAAAGTGCCACAGGTGTTTTTGTATACCGGTGGGCCAATGTTTGGTTCAACGCCTGAAGTAGAAAAGTTTCCGTACACCATGTTGGCGCTGTTGGCGTACAACACTGAAGCAGCCCTGTACGCGTCATACATCAAGGAAAATTATCCCAACGCAAAAGTGGCGTTATTCAACGATGACAGTGGTGGCCCATTTTTTGCAAAGGGTTTCATCAAGGCAGCAAAAGAGCTCGGCCTCAACATCGTGATCCACGAAGAACACTCATACAGCGAACCAACCATTGACGCAAAGATTGATCGCATTGCAGCCTCTGGTGCCGATGTGTTTGTTGACGCTACTACGCCTAAGTTTGTCGTGCAAGCGTTAAAGCGTATGCAAACGATTAACTGGAAACCTGCTCATATTATTTGGGGTGTGGGCTCAAGCATTGGCGGCGCTCTGCAGCCAGCGGGTGCTGCAGCTTCAACGGGTGTCTTGACCGGGTTGTGGCTGAAGGATCAGGCTAATCCAGCTTACGCAAATGACGAAGACATGAAGGTCTATGTCGAGAAGCTCAAAAAGTATGACAGCGGTTTGAATCCTGCCGATCAAAATGCAGCGACGGGATGGTTCGTTTGCCATGCCGTTAAGGCGACTCTTGAAAATACCAAGGCCCCAACACGTGAGGCTTTCATGGAGGCCGCACGTTCAATGAAGGGCGTCAAAACTCCGTTGTTGCTTGAAGGCATTACGCTCAACACCAATGGGTCGACCGATGGTTATCCTATCGAGTCTGTTCAGATGGGGCAGTACGATGGAACCAAGTACGTTCCTAAAGGCCCTGTGATTAATTACGAGGGCAAGACGCCTGCGCCTTGATGCAATTGGTGTCGGGCTTGTACACCCTCAAACATTGAAGCAGTACGCATGACCTCAGACGCCTCGAAAAAGGCGTCTGAGGTGTTCAAACACATACACACGAGATGATCATGGTTCAAAACAGTGCTGGTGCCGGGCAGAAAGTTGGCTTTGTAGGTTTAGGTGCAATGGGCAGTCGGATGGTTGCGCATTTAAAAGATTTTGCTGATGTGCTGGTGTTTGATTTGGATGTCGCGCGACGTGAGCAGGCTGCTGCTGCGGCGGGCGGCAAGGCGGTCGCGAGTATCAGCGCCATGGTGGATGCCGAAGTTGTGATTTTGATGCTGCCCGACAGCCCGATCGTTGACAAGGTGTTACGCAATGAACTGCTCAAAACCTTGAAGCAGGGCGCAATGGTGATCGATATGAGTTCATCGACCCCTGCCAACACCATAGAGAACGCAAAGCTCTCAAAACAACATGGCATCACGTTTATTGATGCGCCTGTCTCTGGCGGAATTGGCGGTGCCGAGTCAGGCAAACTGGCGATCATGGCCGGTGGTGATGCGGCAGACTTTGCACGCGCTTTGCCCCTGCTCAATCGTATGGGGACTAAAGTTGTGCATGTTGGGCCAGTAGGCTCTGGTCACGCTGTTAAAGCATTAAATAATTTATTGGGTGCAACGATTCTGGTGGCAACGTCTGAGATTTTCGCTGCGGGCGAAAAGTTTGGACTTGATCCTGCCGTGATGCATCAAGTGATTGACGCCTCAAGTGGTGGCAGCTTTATGACCGCACAGGCTTGGCCACGTGCGGTGTTGCCCAAGACCTGGAACTTTGGTTTTGCGATGCAACTGATGAATAAAGACGTTGGGATTGCCATGTCACTGATCGAGTCCACCGGTGTCAAAACTGTTTTATGCGAAGCCAATGCAGCGCTGTGGGCAAAAGCTGTTAAAGAGAATCCCGGCGCTGATATGACGGGGATCACGAAAGGGATTCGTGAGGCTGCTGGACTGTAGGGCTTTGCGTTGCGGGCACGGGGTCACGCGAACCTGTGCTTGCTTACCGATCTGGGTCTTTGGGCAAGGTGCTGTGAGCACAAAAGTGCGCTCAGGTAGTCTGCGTGCTCAATCTACCTGAGTCGGGCCTGGTTCTCTTGCTGGATGGCTCAAGACGGATAAATGGAAACCTATATGAATCCAACCCATAAATTGTCGGTGTCAGACCTGTCTTTGCGCTTTGGTGGCATCGTCGCGCTCAATGGTTTGTCGTTTACCGTAGACGAGGGGTCGATTTGTGGGTTGATTGGGCCGAACGGAGCGGGTAAAACGAGTCTGTTTAATTGCATCAGCCGTTTATATAGCCCATCAGCCGGGCGCGTGCTGTTCAATGGCCGCGACATCACCTCGGTGAAGGCTAAAGAAGTCGCTAATCTTGGTATCGCGCGTACCTTTCAAAATCTCGCGTTGTTACCGTCATTGACGGTGCACGAAAACGTCATGCTTGGCGGTCATCATTACGGCCGTAGTCGTTTACTGACAGCTCCCTTTTCGCCAATTTCGCGCCGTCCCGAAGAAGCTTCACTGAGTCGTTTTGCACACGAGCTGCTCGAGCGCTTAAATATGGCTGACTTACATGACCAGCGAATCGACGACTTGCCCTATCCCACATTAAAAAAAGTTGAACTCGCGCGTGCGCTTGCGATGCATCCCACTTTTTTGATGTTAGACGAGCCAGCTGGCGGGCTATCGCACTCCGAGGTGGGCGAGTTGTCTGACACGCTCGTAAGAATTCGAAACGAGTTTAATTTGACTTTGTTACTGGTCGAACATCACATGGGGATGGTGATGAAAATTTCTGACAATATTGTTGTACTTGATTTTGGACACAAGATCGCCGACGGCAAGCCTGCCGATATCAAAGTCAATCCGCGTGTTGTTGAAGCGTATTTGGGAAAGCCACGATGACCTTTACTCGCGCTGAATTCAAGGCCCCCGATCTGACCTCTGGGCACGCAGAACTCAAGATGAAAGTGCTGGATATTAAAAACTTCTCGGCTGGCTATGGTCGCTTGCGAGTGTTGCACAATATCTCAATGTCGGTTCAAGAGGGTAGCGTTGCAGTATTACTAGGCGCGAATGGCGCTGGTAAAACGACTACCCTGCGTGCAATCAGTGGCTTGATCAAAAGTGAGGGCAGTGTCTTGCTAGATGGTCAGGAGACGCGTGGCTTAAGCCCAGATCGCATCGCGCGCCTCGGTGTTGCGCATGCTGCTGAAGGCCGTGGCACCTTCACAGATCTGACCGTCGAAGAAAATCTGCGCGTTGGTGCCTTCAGGAGAACCGACAAAAGCGAGATCGCTGCTGACATTGAAAAAATGTACGATTTGTTTCCACGTCTGCGCGAGCGATATCAGCAAAAGGCTGGCAGCTTGAGTGGCGGTGAGCAGCAGATGCTCGCGGTAGGTCGGGCACTGATGTTGCGCCCGCGCGTGCTTTTGCTTGACGAACCCTCGCTTGGCTTAGCGCCCGTCATCATTAATGATTTGTATGACACGTTGGGACGCGTCAATAAAGACTTACGCATCAGCATGCTAATCGTCGAACAAAACGCAAACCTGGCTTTGGAGATTGCTGACTATGCCTACGTACTTGAGTCGGGGGTGATTTCATTGCAAGGCCCAGCGAGCGAGATTGCTTCGCACGATGGCGTACGTGCAGCCTACCTTGGGGATCTCTGATGGTTTACTTTCTGCAGCAGCTACTCAATGGCTTAGCAACGGGTGCGATCTACGCTTCGCTAGGGCTGGCCCTCGTGTTGATTTATCGTACGACCAATATCGCCAATTTTGCGCAAGGCGAGATGGCAACCTTCTCGGCGTTTTTAACCTGGCAGTTGACCGAGTTTGGTTTGCCAATCGGGTGGGCAATTTTAATTTCAATCGGTTTGTCGCTCATTATGGGGGCGCTCACATACGCATTGATTGTGCGACCGGTTCAATATAAGGATGAGATGACAATTATTATCGTCACTCTGGGATTATTTCTCGCCTACAACAGTGCCACCGGTGCAGATCGGAAGAGCACACGTCTGAACTCCAGTC
>CALCPT010000524.1 GCA_937897265.1 uncultured Alcaligenaceae bacterium | reverse complement strand
CGTCCCGGGGCCTCCGGCCCTCTTCGTCCCGGGGCCTCCGGCCCACGCACCATCGGCATCATCGACTTCCAGGGCGCCGCCATCGGCCATCCTGCCTACGACCTCGCCTCCCTGCTGTTCGATCCGTATGTCACCCTCAGCGCTACCGAGCGCGATGAGCTGCTGGAGTTCTACGCCGACCTCCGCAACCTCGACTTGAAGGAACTGCGCGAACGCTACGGCGTGGTCCTGAGGTTCTCGCCGGTCACAGATGAAGGCCGGCTCGACATGGAGGCCTTCAAGGGCCTGCTGAACGAGCGCACGAAGATGGTGGCCATCAGCCACATACTTCCTGCGCCAACAGGCGACCCGGCTAAGAGTTGATTACGCACCGGCTCGATCAAGCTTTTGCCCGGGCCAAACCCCATCCACCAACCACCTGAAAGCCCCACCACCATCAGCGCAAACGTCTGAAGTAGCATAGGTACGAAAGCAATTTTGTGTGCGCGTAGCAAATAGCTATTGATGCATTGCATCGCATCGACAAGATGAAAGAAAGGCAGCAACACAAGCAGCGATAGCGCAACGCTCGCGACCGCAGGGTTGTTGGTATAGGCAGCGACGATCCACTCGCGCCCAAAGAACAACACTAGGGCTGTCACGACCGCGCCACACAGACCGATGACAAGCCCCATCATGCTGGTGCGATGCGCCTGCGGAAGCTGCTTTGCACCAATCGCCTGCGCTGTCAGGGCAGCCGTGGCGACACCAATAGACATTGGCATCATGTAGGCGAGGGCTGCCAGGTTCGACATGACCTGGTGTCCACCGATCGCTGCAATGCCTTCTTGTGCGACGAGCAACGACATAAACGTGAACGCGCAGACCTCAACCAGATAAGAGCCACCCATCGGAAGCCCCAGCTTCAAAATTGTGCCGATGCTTCTTAAATCGGGCGCGCCAAGGGTCAATTGAAACTGCCGATAAAACGGCTGGCGAAGCACAATCCAAAGCCCGAGGGCAAGAGTGATCCAAAATACGATGGCCGAAGAGATCCCTGCGCCAGTTGCGCCAAGCGCAGGCAAGCCCCAGTTGCCAAAAATCAGTAGCCAGTTCAAAAACGCTTTAAGGGCGATACCGATCAGGTTCAAACTCATGACGAGTTTGGGTCGAGATACCGCGTTAGCCAATCCATAGATCGTGCGAAACATTAGCGCAGCGGGTAGCCCGAACGTTAAGGCCCAAAGGTAGTGATGCACGCTCGTTCGGACGTCGGGGGCGATTTCGCCAGAGAAACTGAGCCAGACGTCCGGAAATAGCATGACGATCCCGCCTACGATCGATAGCAGTAGCGATACCCAGACGCCTTGTCCCCAAACTTGCCCAACCTTCTTGAGCTCGCCCGCGCCAAAATGTTGTGCTTGTATTGGAATCAGGGCGTGCATGACGCCGATGAGGCCGATAAAGACTGAGATGTAAATGGCAATCGAAAGCGCCATCGTGGCCAAGTCGGTTGGACTCGCGTGCCCAGTCATCGCCGTATCGAGTACACCAAAGGCCATTCCTGCCCACGAACTGATCAACACTGGCCAAGATTGCTTGAGAATCGCCAATAGGGTCGCTTTGCGAGACTTCGGTGCCGAATGTAAGCCGGTCATTGGGTCGAGATACGCAACAGTCGATAACGGTCATAGCGATCAGCACCGCGTGACCCTTGCCACAACACTGTTGCAACCTCACTGTAGCCCGCAGAGCCATCTGTGATTCGCTTGAGCGTGGTCTGTTGAAGGACAAAGGGGCAGCGTGAATCGTACGTAAATGTCAGGCCATCAAAGACGTAGAGCGATGCGCGTGGCCCCAAAGAGAGACCCTGTGCGCGCATGCAACTGGGTTGCCCCGAGTCTGCGACCGCAAGCGCTAGCGCTTGTTTGACTTGCGCCGACATGGGACGATAACTGCGTACATAATCAAGCGGGGGTAACCACAGTAAAACCAATAGCACCCAAGTCAGGGTTAAGCCCGAAGCGCAAAGCAGCGAGCCACGCCACAAGACCGTCGGTCGTAAACGCAGGCGCCAGATGATCAAGGCAATCCAACACACCGTGACCAACACAGCGGCGATCACGGGCCACCAGAGCAGTTGCGGTTCGTAGCCAACGGTTTGGCGGGCGATGTTCAGTGAGATCTGTTTGGGAATACCAAAGTGCAGTGCGAACCAACCGACCCACACACAAACGATGGTGACTGAAAAGCACATCAGGGCAAACCAGTCGAGTGCGTTGATCACGCCGCGCCGCATGGTGGGCAGCGCAAATGCGGCCAGCGCGGCGAGAGGCATCACAAACAAAACATATTCGGGTTCGCCAGGCTCTTGCAGTACGGGCAGTGTGAGCAGCACGCCTAAGAGAAAAGCCAACGGCAACCAAATGTGAGGGGCTGTGATCCAGCGCCGCCATTGCCAAAGTGCCAACATGGCTAGTGGCCAAATCGGCCAAAGAAACCAAGGTAAGTCGCGCAGCGGGCGCATGGCAACCTCGAACTCTGGCAGACCAAGGCGAGTCGAGTTCCAGTGCCGCCAGGCCTCGATCCAGTTAGGGTCTGCACGCGTAGCGAGCGTCCACCAAGTGGTAATGATGGCGCCCGCAATCACAATCGCGCTCAAAATATAGTGGCGCTTTTGCCATAAGCCGCTTCTTGGGTGAATCGCAAATAACAACGCGAACAGTACTGGTATCAAGCCGGGCCAGGCTCTGCTAAAAAAAGCACCTGCCAACGCGATTGATAACAAGGCAGCCCCAGACTTAGGCTTATCTAGCATGCGGGCCAAAGCAAAAAAAGCGAGTGCGTGGCAAGCGATGTGGGCCGGTACGATTGAGGTTTCGTGCAAGCGAGCCAAGATGCCGATCGTTGCCAAGAGTAAGAGTGTGGCCGAATCAGCGAGCAACCTGCCGTAGTCTTTGACCGACGGTTCGCCTCCAAAGGGAAGGGCCAGGGGTTGTGCTTCGGTGCGTCGGCCCAGCAGATACGTGCCGTACCACAACGAGGCCAGGGTCAGCGAAAACCAAACTAAGTTCGCGAGCCGTGAGGCCGCAATATCGCCCAACAGTGATCCGAACAGTGCCACTAGGCCACCGCCTACCCACATTGTCAGGGGGCCATCTTGCGCGAGCCCTAGTGGTCCGATGTGAGGGGTCAGCCATCCCGTGTTGCCGTGTAAAGCCGACAGCATGCTTGCTAACCCGACTACATCGTCGGTTTTCCAGGGATCGCGCCCCACTAAGCCCGCGACGATGTACGAGACTGCCAGCACAAACAATAACAACCGCGGCAACTTAACCGTGGCGGGTGCAGTCATGCGAGCGGGAGTGGAGGGGTGTTTGGGTGACACGTATGAACTATAGCCTGCCGAAACGTTCTGACAAAAAAAAGGCAGCCAAAGGCTGCCTTGGTTTACGCAAACTGACCGTAGCAGATCAAATTACGTAGATGCCTTTTTGGTGCCAGTGGTACGGGCAAAACGGGCACGGAACTTCTCGACACGGCCGGTTTCAACCAAGCGTGTTTGTGCGCCGGTGTAAAAAGGGTGTGATTCAGATGTGACGTCACATTTGAACAGCGGCATGGTTTTGCCATCGATTTCGATGGTTTCGCGGCTTGTGAGCGTTGAGCGAGTCACAAACTTGTTGCCGGTTTGCAGGTCAACAAAGGCCACGTCTTGATATTTTGGGTGAATGCCGTCTTTCATTTTGAATCCTTTATGGTTGGTCGGGTCGCCGGTCGGTGAGATGGTGTCTAAAGTAGACTACCCCTATTAGCCCGCCACGTATCCTAAGTTCAGCCCATCATTCTACAATGAATAGGTGTTTTAAGCAACGCAGCGATGCTATTCTGCTAGTCGCGCCGTTAAAAAAGTTCTATTCAAAACAAGCCCTTGGAGTCCTTCCAGTGTCACGCAAGCATGAAATTCCGACAATATCCGAGGCTGCAGGTGTGCGCTATCTGCATTTTGGGACCGAATGGGTACAAGGGGCGATGTGGGTCGACCAGCCAGCCGAACTTGTGCTCGAGTACACCGCGCAGTTGATGGCCTGGTTACTGTTTTTGAACCCGTCGCGTGGGCAAGACTTAGGATTGCTAGGCCTGGGTGCTGGCTCGGTGACGCGGTTTTGCCTCAAACACACCTCGCACCGTTTGCGAGTCGTCGAATGGAACCCGTTGGTGACCTCGGCTTGTGAGTTGTACTTCAAGTTACCTCGGCCGGCGCGACTGAAGATTGAACATTGTGATGCAGCAGACTGGGTGGCAGACCCCGAGCAACAAGGCAGTTGCGCGGTGTTGATGGTAGATATTTATGATGGGCAGGCGCGCGGGCCCGTCAGAGACTCGTTAGAGTTTTATCAAGATTGCCGGGCAGTGCTTGGCGAGGTGGGGATCTTGACTGTGAATTTGTTTGGCGCACACGCGAGTTTTGAGCGAAATATTCGCAATCTCAGCCAGGCGTTCGACGGGCGACTATTGACTCTGCCGCAGATTGATGCGGGTAATCAGATCGTGTTAGCGTTTAAAGGCCCCAAACTTGAGGTCTCAATCGAGCGCCTCTTGGCACGCGCCGAAGATGTCGAGCACCAATACGGGCTGCCGGCAAAAAAATGGGCTCGCTCAATGCTGGGCCGTGCTGAAAATGCAATGTTAGTGATCTAACAACGTGATGTGGGGGTCTTGGCGCTTCGCAACTCTCGGCGCACAACATGCAACGTGGCACCGGGTGCGCGTGGCCAAGCTCAAAGGAGAGCAAAGCGCGATGAAAGACGGATTGGTTGAATGATCTACCGAGCATACCTTGCGGTTTTACTCTTGGGCCTCACGCTGTTAGTGGCGTCGGGTGCGTGGGCGCAAACTAAGTCTGTGTATGTCTTGGGCACCGAGTCTGGCTCTGGCGCCGAGGCCTTGCGCGACGGCCTGCGAGAGGCCTTGAAAGCCGTTGGCTTTATCGAGGGACGTAACCTCAAAATGGTGTCTGAGACGGTCGTGGGCGACGAGCAGCGGCTGAATCAGCAAGCCTTGAACTTAGTGTTAGGACGCCCCGATGTAATGGTCGCACTGTCAGTACCGGCCGCACAGGCACTCATCAGGCATACCAAACAAATGCCGATAGTGTTTGCGGGCGTCACCGATCCCGTGCAGGCCGAGTTAGTGCCAAGCTGGTCTGCTTCAGGCACAAACGTCACTGGGGTCTCGGATTTGCTGACAATGGCTCGCAGAGTTCAGTTGATTCGGCAGTTTGTGCCGCAGGCTCGGCGAGTGGGTGTGATCTACAACCCGACCGACGCAGCTTCGGTTGTTGTGATTCGCGAGTTTCAAGAGCAGCTCACTAAGTCTGGGATGCTGATGGTCGAAGTGGCGGCTCAGCGCTCGTTAGACGTCGCGGCTGCAAGCCGAAGTTTGATTGGAAAGGTCGATGCGCTGCATACGTTTTGGGATTCGCATACGCAAGCTGCCTACCCAGGCTTAGTGAAAGTCGCCAACGACGCCAAGATTGCGTTACTGGCGACGGACACTGCTAGTGTGCAGGCGGGAGCCCTAGCGGCCCTAGTCGTGTCTGAGCGCGATGTGGGTGCGGCGGCCGGTAGGCAAGTGATCAGGATTTTGCGTGGCACCAAGCCCGGTTCGATTGCCCCTGAGGTCATTAGCCGGCCCCAGATCCAACTCAATCTCGTGGCCGCAAAAAAGCTGGGTGTCAGCCTGTCTGAGAGCTTGCTCAAAAACTCGACCGTGATTGTCAAACCGTGATTAGCGGCACGCGCGCTTTGTAAGCGATAATGTGACAAATAGGCTAGGATTTCAGACCCTTGATCATCTCGCCAACCCACTGAATAAGCCGCTCTCATCATGATCGATCTTGGTATCAACATTGACCACGTCGCGACACTGCGACAACAGCGCCATACGGCCTACCCCGATCCCATTGCCGCTGCTTTATTGGCAGAAGAGGCCGGGGCGGATCTGATTACTCTGCATTTGCGCGAAGATCGTCGTCATATCCAAGATGCTGACGTCTTTGCGCTGCGCCCTCAATTGCGTACCCGCATGAATCTTGAATGCGCGATCACTGCCGAAATGTTGCAGATTGCCTGCAAGGTCGTACCTCAAGACGTGTGCCTGGTACCTGAAAAACGTGCTGAACTGACAACTGAGGGCGGACTTGAAGTGGCGGGTGCCTTTGATGTCGTGGGGGCGGCGGTCAAGCAGCTGCAAGGTTGTGGTATTCGCGTGTCACTCTTTATTGATCCAGAGGCCGAACAGATTCGCGCCGCCGCCGACACTGGTGCGACGGTGATTGAACTGCATACAGGTGCCTATGCAGAGGCTGCCTCAGAGGCCATTGCTGCGCTCGAGCTCAAGCGACTTGAGCAGGCGATTCGTGTGGCGGTGGGGCTGGGTTTGCGGGTCAATGCCGGACATGGCCTGCATTTTGGTAATGTCGACGCGATTGCTGCGCTCGAGGGGATTGCAGAGCTTAATATCGGTCACGCGATCGTGGCACAGGCGATTTTTGATGGCTGGCAAAACACCATCCGTAATATGAAGGCCGCTATGATCACGGCAAGGCTCAATGCCCAGCGCGGTGTGTTGCTACAGTCCCGTAAACATTAACTGAGCACGCCACTGTGAGCGCGATTGCGGGCATCGGAACTGACCTCGTCAAAATGGATCGCATCGATCGGGCATGGCAGCGCCACCCCGACCGTTTTCCAGAAAAAATATTAGGTGCAGAAGAGTTGCGGGTGTTTCACGCAAGAGCGGCGCGCGACCGAGCGCGAGGAGTACGCTATCTGGCCACGAGGTTCGCAGCTAAAGAGGCCTTTTCCAAGGCAATTGGGTTGGGGATGCGCATGCCAATGTGGTGGACACGCATGCAGACGTTAAACGCACCAGGCGGGCGACCGCGCGTCGTGCTGTCTGAGCCTTTAGCGCAATGGTATGCCGAGCGTTACGGTGCGGCGCACGTGTCTCTCACCGATGAGTCTGAGTACGGTGCCGCCTACGTAGTTGTCGAATCCTTGCCGGTTCGTTGATACACGAGGTGGCAAGAAAACACTTGCGCTGCATGCCTCATATT
>CALCPT010000523.1 GCA_937897265.1 uncultured Alcaligenaceae bacterium | reverse complement strand
AATCTTTGGCGACCACAATCGCATTCACACCGCGCGTTAAGCCGCCTATCGGTTTGAAGTCTTTCACCGCATCGTACGTGAGCTCTTTGAGCATAATGGGGTTCACTGCCATCAGTGAATTACTTCCCATCAAAATCGTATAACCATCGGCGGGCGCGGCCTTCACCGTGTTCATCGCTAACATCCCCGCAGCGCCAGTTCTGTTTTCAACTAAAAAACTTTGACCTAGCTGCTTTGCCAACAAATCCCCAAAAAAACGTGAGGCATGGTCGGCACCGCTCCCGGCCGAAAACGGCACAATGACTTTGACGGAGCGGGTCGGATATTCGGTTTTTTGCGCATGGCTGGCACTGACCCAAAAAATCAAGAGCAGTGCCAACCAAACGTTAGATAACACACGTTTCATAGAAAAATGCCTTAGATCACTTCTTCTTTTTTCAACGCCTCGAGCTCGGCTGCCGAAAGCCCAAGCCAATCAGAATAAATTTCTTTATTGTTTTGGCCAAGGTCTGGGCTGGCGATGGTGCTAACACGATCAGCGCCGTGGATCACCAAAGGTGTATGCGGCAATACCACACGACCTAAGTCTTTATCGTCAAACCATTCAAGCATGCCTCGTTCGTGCATGTGCTTGTCGTTCATGACTTCAAGCAGATCACGTACGGGTGCGGCCGGAAAGCCGTGCTTTTTGCTTAACGCAAACAGTTCTGCGCGAGGAAGACTTTCTGTCCAACGTGTGATTTCATCGTCGGTGTCCGAAATATTTTGCACGCGCAACTTGTTGCTTTCAAAACGTGGATCTGTACTGAGATCCTCGCGCCCCATTGCAGCCAAAAGATTTCTCCAGTGTGGTTCGGTGACGCAAACAATCGCGATGTAACCATCTTTTGCGGGGTACACGTTGTAAGGTGCTAACGCGAGTCCGCCATGACGGTTACCGACGCGCGGTGGCACCACCCCAACAGATTTATGCGTGATGCCCATATTCGAAGCAAGGGTCGGGTAGGCGGTCTCTTGCATCGAGACTTCAACTAAGCGCCCCACTCCAGTTTGCGAACGCTCGTAGAGCGCCGTCATGATCCCCGCATACAAATGCACGCCGCTTAAGAAGTCGACAATTGAGGCGCCTGCACGCAGCGGTGGGCCATCGGGTGTCCCTGTCACACTCATGATGCCCGAAGCCGCCTGAATCGTGACATCCATTGCCAAGTTATCGCGATCAGGGCCAGACAAACCATAGCCAGTGCCTGAACCATAAATCAAACGAGGATTGAGCTCGTGTAAGACCGACCACCCCACCCCTAAGCGGTCCATCACCCCAGGCGCAAAATTTTCAACCACGATGTCAGCACGTTTGACAAATTCTTTGAAGAGCTCGCGACCTTTTGCTGTTTTTAAATTCAGGGTGATGCCGCGCTTATTGGTATTG
>CALCPT010000522.1 GCA_937897265.1 uncultured Alcaligenaceae bacterium | reverse complement strand
GGGGCACTCTTTGATGGTGGCGACTAGCATGCCAGGCATCGTTAAATCCATACCGTAAACCTGCTTGCCCGTTACCTTATCGGCAAAGGTGTCGATACGGTTCATGGACTTACCGATGATCTTCCACTCTTTGGGGTCTTTGAGCGTGATCTCGGTGGGGACCGCAATCTTTGAGGCAGCCTCTGCCACTTTGCCATACGAAACTTTGCGGCCAGTTGGCTTGTGGGTGATGACGCTTTCGGCGGCCACACACTCTGCAACGGGGACTTTCCACTCGTCGGCAGCAGCCTGCACCAACATCATGCGGGCAGCAGCACCACCTTTACGGACATACTGTTCTGAGGTACGGATACCGCGGCTGCCGCCGGTTGAAAAATCACCCCAAATACGCTTGCGCTTGAGACTCTCGCCGGGCGTTGGATACTCGACCGTGACTTTGCTCCAGGCGCACTCAAGTTCTTCGGCCACCATCTGTGCCAAGCCGGTAATCGTGCCCTGGCCCATTTCTGAGCGCACGACACGCACAATGACGGTGTCATCGGGCTTGATCACGACCCAGGCGCCGATTTCTGGCGTAGCGCCTTGGGCTTGTGCCGAGGCAATAAAAGGAATTTGCAAACCAAGTGCCAGTCCACTGCTGACCGCTGTGGTGCCAACAATAAACTGACGACGTGAAGGATTCGGGACGCGTGCATTCATAGTTGACCCCTTAGGCTTTAGCGACTGAGTGAATCGCGGCACGAACTTCTTGGAAGCTACCGCAACGACAAATGTTGGTGATCGCCGCGTCAATGTCGGCATCTGTAGGTTTAGGCTTTTTGGCCAGCAAATCAGTCGCTGCCATCAACATACCCGACTGGCAAAAGCCACACTGCGGCACTTGATGGTCAATCCAAGCCTGTTGCAGTTGAGTCAGTTTGCCGTCTTTAGCCAAACCTTCAATGGTTTGAATTTGCTGACCAACTGCGGCACTCACTGGCAACACACAAGAGCGCATTGCAGCGCCGTCCAGCATGATCGTACAGGCTCCGCATTGGGCGATACCGCAGCCGTATTTTGTGCCGGTCAGGCCAACTTGCTCTCGAATTACCCATAAGAGCGGGGTATTAGGATCGACATCCACGCTATGCGCTTTGCCGTTTATGGTTAATTGAATCGCCATCGAGAGACTCCTGAAAATTGAGCAAGAATGTTTAGAAATAAATAGCAAACATGCGGCGAGTGTATCGCCAAAAAATGAACCAGTCTGTCACAACCCTACGCTGCGTCACCCTTACCTTAAACGAGTGTCAGGCCATGCTTACGCAAGGGCAAATCTCGTGCGGGTTTACCCGTAGCTGCAAAAATTGCATTCAAGACTGCCGGGCCGACAACGCAAATGGTTGGTTCGCCGACACCGCCCCAGAAATCATGGGTTGGCACCAACACACACTCAACCTTTGGCGTGTCTTTCATTTTGGCTAAGGGATACGAGTGATAGTTACTTTCTTTCACTTGCCCGTTTTCAATCGTGATGTCTTCGTTAAAAATTGCAGACAAGGCCATGACAACCGAGCCCTCGATCTGAGCCTTCACTTGCGAAGGATTCACAAAGTGACCCGAATTCAAGGCAAACACCATACGGTGCACTTTGACCTGACCGCTGGCCGATACCGATACCTCAGCCGTAGCCGCCGAGTAACTGCCATAGCCCATGAACTGCGCAATGCCGCGATGTTGCCCAGCCGGGAGCGGTTTACCCCAATCACCTTTTTGAGCGACTGCATCCAGAACGGCAAGGTGCTTGGGATGATTTTTCATCAAATCACGGCGAAACGCCAAGGAGTCGCGACCCGCTGCCCGGGCGCACTCTTCAATAAAGCACTCCATGTAAATACCGTTTTGATTGGTATTAACACCACGCCAAGGGCCAACCGGCACAGGGCTGTTGCGCATCACGTACTCGGTCAAGAGCGAGGGGAAGGTGTAACCGAGTTGGGCATCGCCCGGTTCTTCGTAAAAACCTTGAAGTTGACGAATGTCTTTATTATTTTTAATCGCTGACGGGTTCAAATA
>CALCPT010000521.1 GCA_937897265.1 uncultured Alcaligenaceae bacterium | reverse complement strand
GCGTAGCTAGCAAGAACGATGATTGGCGAGAGCCAATAAGCTATCAAGAGTAAATTTTGCTGCTTAGGGATAAGTTTTCGAAGGACGACAAGCAACGCAAAATCTGCAGCTAAAAGAGTTGCAAAGTAGGCATAGAGAACCGGCAAGTCAACGAGCTTAGCGATAAGGGTAAACGGAAGGAAGGCCAGCCACATTGCGTAGCCGTAAGGAAAGGCAAGAGCGGAACCCCCGTTGTTAAGCCAGGTAGACCAGGGGTCGATTGTGAGCCCGGAGGTGGTGACTTCTAAAAAGGGGGCGTACCACGTCATGACAGCCGATGGTGCCATCACTGCGATCAAGGCCAGCCGAATGGCGAGCCCAATCAAAAACATTGGATGGAGACATATTTTTGTCATTGTGGAACGATCATGGTTTCCCAAAACGCAGTTTGCTTTGTGCAGATGGCGTCACAAATGATGTCTCTATCTCTTAACAACGCCGCGAGTTGGGGGATTTCTATTTGCGGGTCCCTACCTTGTAGTTCAGGAGAGACAAGACATAGCTTAAAACCGGCATCTTTCAGCCGGCTTGCATCGTCTGTGCTGAGGGGAAACTTTGTAAAGCAGTCTACCCAGACCCAGTTCACTTTGCCGGCAAGGGTTAACGCGGTATCGATTGTTTCGAACTCTGAAACGCGAACAGCAGCTCGAGCGTGACCAGCCTTTGCGCCCTTAATTAAGAAAGGAAAAGATTGATCCAGAAAAAAATAATCATCAATTGAGAAAGCGCTCATTAAGGCAATCAAGCGCGACTCGAGCCCTTCTTCTTTAACATTGAGGATCAGGGTGCCGTGTTGATAGGCCTGAATCCACTCATCGAAAGACGTACCTTCGACGAAAGGATCGTGATGGATGATGAGACGATCACCCTGACTACGGATATCAACTTCAATGCCATATTTGGGATCAGTCGCGAGAAGTTCGTCGAGCGTGTTGCGGCGATGTGCAATGAGTTTCATTTTTGTATCTTCTTTCTCAAGCTAAGGCTAAAGCTAACCGTTCTAGTGATGAATTTCCATTTTCCTGCCCAATTGATATTCCAGTGCGAGACGCCGTGCGCTCTTTTGCCGAACCTTACTGAAAAGCGATGCACTTTAAGATTACATCGAAGGGCTTCATAGTATGCGTACAGATCAAGCGAGAAGTCGTTAGGCGGAGACTGCCAACCTTCAAAAAATGGACGCGCAAACATCGTGGGTTGAGCATTGATGTCAAACATCGGTTTGGCTAGTAGTAGTGTTTCAAATATGCTCATCCCAAAGGTAAACACTACGTCAGAAAGAGGGCGACCGTAGCGTTTGCCTTTGACAAAGATATTGTCGCCGTATTGGTCAAATAACTTGAGGCCCCGAAGAGCATCTTGAGGGTCTGTTTGCAGGTCGGCATGTGTCCAAGCCAGTATTTCACCGCGGGCGGCACGCAGTCCCATCAAAATGCCATGACCGTAGCCTTGATTTTTTTCAACACGGACGCTCGAACAGCCTGGATAAAGGGGTAGTAATTGCGCCAAAATCACTGGACTATCGTCTGTGGACCCATTGTCAACGAGTATGATCTCTACGTTGGGCATCAAGGCTAAGTGTTCGCAGCGCTTAAGCAGCAGCGGCAGATTGGCGGCCTCGTTGTAACAAGGGATGACTAACGACAGTCTCATGCTTTTTTATCTGACACTACGTAGACCACACCACCCATGCCATATGAAAATACTCGACGAACCTGAATGTCATGTTGATCGATTAGCTCAGAGAATGCTTTTCTCACCCCTTTTTGCTCGCTGCCGCGGTAAGAAAAATAATCGTCTAACACGATAAAGGTGCCCAACTGTAGTGTCGGCGCGCAAAACTGCAAGGCGTCTCGTGCACTTGAATAGGTATCGCTGTCGATAAAAATGACGCTTGATTTTTTTATGCCTAAGGCCTGTGCACCTGGCTTGAGTGAGTCGTTAAAAAAACCAGGAATTAACTGAAACTCAAAGTTCTCTGATACTTTCTTAACGCGTTTGTTTACCGTGGTGAGACTTGTTGCAAAATTCTCGTCTGTGTAAAAAGGGTGTTCATCGCCTTTTTCTAAAGTACCAAAGCCGGCGAAGGAATCGAAACCATAAAATTTTGTTTTAATTAAATTTGGATTCAATTTAAGTAGTTTTGAACAGCAGCGAATCGAATGACAAAAAGAACTGCCCGTGAATACACCAAACTCTAGATAATCGCCTTCAATCTGCTCGATCGCTGAAAGGTAATGTACTTTTTTTAAAACG
>CALCPT010000520.1 GCA_937897265.1 uncultured Alcaligenaceae bacterium | reverse complement strand
CCCCACCCCGCCGTGGCAATGGCGAAAAAATCATCCCTATCACCGAAGCAATTGATGCAAAATAGATTAAAATGCTCTATTGAAAAATTAACTCTTTATTTTATTTTATTCTCTTTTTTTAGTTAGGAACGCGCATGCAAATCGCCATGAACACTGTAGTTTCTATGACCTATGAACTTCGCGACGGCGACGGTAATGTACTTGAGTCAAGCGCAGAACCAGTGAGCTACCTTCACGGTGGCTACGACAATATTTTTCCTCGTGTAGAAGAAGAGCTTCATGGAAAATCAGTCGGTGACACTGTCGAAATCGGCTTGGAGCCAGCAGATGCATTTGGCGAATACGATGAAGAATTGGTGCAAATTGAGCCAGCCAGTGCCTTCCCATCTAACGAACTCAAAGTAGGCATGCAGTTTGAGGGTGAAGACGAAACCGGCGAAGTGATTCTGTACACAATCTATGCTCGCTCATGTGACCCGGTGGCTGATTTTTTAAAGATGGGTGGCGCGTTCTCGGATCAGGATATTGTGGATCTCGTGATCCACACCACGTTTGAGGGCCTAACTGGACAAAGTTGACCTGCCGCGCAGTCTGTTTCGTGCAACGCATCGGCTAGAATCGATTTCTTTTTTGCGGATGCGTCATGTGGTTTAAAAATCTTAAGTTATTTCGCCTGTCACCCTCTTTCACATTGACAGCGCCCCAACTCGACGCACTTTTAGCCAAAGAACAATTTGTCTCTGCGGGTGCCGCAGCCCCTCTTTCAATTGGCTGGGTTCCACCGCGCGAAGAAGACGTGCGTTTTGCTTATGGCGTTGACCGTCAAGTTTTATGCGCATATCGCACTGAAAAGAAACTACTGCCCGCCTCGGTGATTAATCAGTTTGTCAAAGTGCGCGCCCAAGAGCTCGAAGATCAACAAGGCTTTAAACCAGGTCGCAAACAGCTTCGCGACCTCAAAGAAGAGGTCACGCAGACCCTGCTGCCACGTGCCTTTAGTCTTGCGCGCGATACCCGAGTCTGGATCGATCCGGTCAATCACTGGCTTGTGATCGACACAGCCTCTGCTTCAAAGTCAGAAGAAATCCTCACCGCGCTAGGTAAAGCGATTTATCCCTTTCCGGTTGAACCCGTTCAAGTCACCATTAGCCCAGCCGCAGCCATGACAGACTGGGTACTCAGCGGGCATGGTCCAGCCAATTTTTCGGTTGACCAAGATGCCGAGTTGCGCGCCGGCGGCGACAAAGCCGCAGCGGTGCGTTATGTCAAACACGCCTTAGACAGCGATGATATTCAGAAGCACATCAAAGGTGGTAAGCAGTGCATGCGTTTAGCGTTAACCTTTAATGATCGCGTGTCTTTTGTGTTAACTGAAAATTTAGATATCAAGCGTGTCGCTGCCCAAGACATCTTGGATCAGTCAGAACAAAACATGCCTGTTGATGCCAACGAACAATTTGACGGCGACTTTACCTTGATGTGCGCAGAGTTAAATCAGATGCTGTCTGCCTTACTCGAGGCACTTGAAGAAAAGGTCTTAACCGCCAAGGCTGCATGACGATGGATCTCATGATTAACAGTAAGGTCCTCGACACCGTCAAGGGTGGCGTCTTGCTTGAGGTGCAAGCCGACGACCTCACGGTGCAAGCGTATGTCGTCATCTCGGATGTTGACATGGCGGTGGTTGAAGAACTCGTGCCGCTTTCAGTCTTTGAAAGCGGCGCACAGGTTCACGTCGCCGGTGTCGAAGCAATAGGCGACAGCACAGAACAAGTTGTGCAAGTCCTTGAAAATATGGATCCCAACGATATCGTTGTATTTTTATGCGAAAACGCTGTGGTGTACGCCGAAAGCTTGGCCGTTCTGGGTCTCAAACACTAGGCTTAGCGGCAACGCTACGCTGGGGTTCAAGCGATAGGTTGGGCGCAAACGCTAGACCGCGCCATGCAGGCGCCACCAATGCATGCAAGCCAGTCGGACGGTATCCGTTTGCACTTGCTGTGCAAAAACAAACTCTTCGCCAGCGATTGTTTCATCCGGAAACTCTGTCACGAGTTTCACGCCAATGTTTTGCTGATCGTTCTGTGAAAGCATGCAGGCAATGCCGTGCTTGAGTTCAAAACCTCCTGAGCCAAGGTACGACTCGTAACGCTGCAGTTGTGCACGATTAAATTGCGCCACGCCAGGCAGCCGAGACACCGACTCTGTCAAGGCGTCAATCCATCGCAAGGCAAGGTCTTTGTAAGCAGCCTGATAGCGCACGATCAAAAAGAAACCTTTCGGCAGACTCCACAAAGCGAATCCTCGAGGCACGTAGCCAGTGAGCGGCCGCGTCCACTCGTGTGCTGGATAGCCATGCAAGCTTAAATGTAGCTGCGCTTGCGTGAGTGCGACGGCTTGTTGGCGCGCTTCGGTTTCATACCAAGGTGCTTGTTCACGATACTCAAGATCATCACCAAGCCCTGTGTAGCGCGCTGCATGGTGCATATGCTGTGGATGGATCGCACGGTATTGTGCAAAGAGCGCATAGCCGTCAGGATTTTCAAGCGGTACCACGGCAAAGTGCGCAAGTGGTTGCTCTGCCAACCACTGCGCACCTCTGAGTGCCCCCACCACGCCCGAGGCCTCATTCGCATGCTGACCGCCGGTTAACACAATCGCGGGCAAGGTGCCTCGGCGATACACGCCACTTAGCGGTCGCCCCTGACGAGAGTGCGCCTCAAACGATTGCCCAGCAAGTAACGCCAGAACGTCGCGAACCGATTCAGGCGAAAGTGGCTCGCGGGATGCTTGAAGATTTGTTTCGGGCGTGCTCGCTTGACTGCTCGCTTGTCTGTTTTCTTGTTTGATCTCTTGCGTCAACGCCCGAGCATTCGGTTGTTCGAGCTGTTGCAATCCTAAAAGTGCTGCACCGACGGCATAAAGTTCGACGCTTACCTTAACCACCCCACTCCCAACGCGAATGTCGGGCACAATCTGACCGGGCTGCAAGCCTCGATTTCCAGAGGGTCTTTTTGAGTGACGTTGAAAAAATTCAAGTACTGAAAAATATAAATCTTCGTGTAGCGCCTCATAAGTACTTGCAAGCAACCTGCCCTGTTCATCAAGCGTTTCTGCACCGGGTAGTGCAACGCTTAGCAACAGTCGTTCAAAGTAAGGTTCCGTGGTACCCCAGGGATGTTCGGTCACCGAGCGCATTAAAGTCAGATAGGCTTGTTCAAATTCTGTTTCAAGCCGTTGGGTCAATAGCAGTTGCCCCGACCGCGAGTCGCTCACCTTCAGATAGCCTGTTGGACAAAGCGACTGTTGGCCGAGTGCCAAATCTGTCTTGAGAACGTTTGGCGCAACGAGCTGAAGCGATTGAACCAAGCCGCTGCGATAAGTCAACGTGAGCTGATACGCCAATTGCTCGGTCTGTAACTGAGTCTGCGTTGAATTTGAATTTGAATTTGAATTTGAACTTGAACTTGAAGTTGAAGTTGCAGTTAAATTTTCAATTGGCGTTGAGGCTAAGATTAGGGGCTGAGCCGCGGCAGCGCTCTGCGCAGCCACCCACACCACCTCGACGTGTGGCAGCACGGTTTCTAAAGGATAGCCTTCAAGCAAAAAGCGTCGAGGGTCAGCCGCTTCGTGACACGGATATTCGATCACAACCGAGACCAGTGTTGCGCTATCTAGCTCTTCTAAAAATACATGCAGCAGTGGTTTGTACGCACTTCGTACCAGCGCTCGGATCCCTCGTTGCTGCAATTGCTTTGCCAACGCTTGGCGCGCCTGAACACCTTCAAACAACCAAAGCTCTAGGGTATGACCCGCCCAACTTGGTAAGCGTGGGTCAGACAACAGTTGCCTCGAAGTCAGGGCGATCTCGCACTCAAACACTCTTGGCATGTTGCCTCACACTCACACTAGCGCCCCAACAGTCAGGCTCTCGTCTCAGGCATCACTCTCAAACCGCAGCAGCGCGTGTAAGAGCAACTGCCACATCACCGCTTAAGGTTATGCGTCTTTTTTAGAAAAATGAGTGATCGCCAAGGCCACTACTCCCACTGCCATCACAAGTAACGAAATATAGACCGCCCCCTTACTAATAGCGTAGGTCACACTCGAGTAGGTTAGGTAGCCACAAGTCAGACAAAATACAATCGGCGTTAAGGGATACAGGGGCACCTTAAACGGACGCTCTGTTTGAGGGTCTTTCACTCGCATCACAAAGAGCGAGACTCCAACCAAAAACAGAAAGGCCCAAAACACTGGCGCCGTAAATTCAACCATCACCTCAAACCCATCGGTTTGCCATACGCCCAACCCCACCAACGCCAAACTCAAGAGCGACTGCACCAAATAGGCGGCCACCGGTGAGCCGCGCTCTGCGTGCCAGTTACCCATAAAACGTAGGGCGGGCCAGTCG
>CALCPT010000519.1 GCA_937897265.1 uncultured Alcaligenaceae bacterium | reverse complement strand
TTGACCCAGACCGCTGCGATTGCGCTCTTGAATCGCAGCCAAAATTGCCACAGAGGCATACATGCCCGTGATGATGTCGGTCACGGCGACGCCCGCTTTTTGAGGGCCACCCCCAGGAAGGTCGTCGCGTTCGCCTGTGATACTCATCAGGCCACCCATCCCCTGGATCATGAAGTCGTACCCGGGGCGCTCAGCGTAAGGCCCGGTTTGCCCAAAGCCTGTGATTGAACAATAGATTAGCGAGGGGTAAGCCTCTTTCATACTTTCATAATCTAGGCCATATTGCTTTAAGCCACCGACCTTGAAGTTTTCAACCAAGATATCGCAATGCTTAGCAAGCTCTTTCACGAGCTTGATGCCGGCTTCGCTTGCTAGGTCAATTTCGATGGAGCGTTTGTTGCGATTGGTGCTTAGATAGTAGGCAGCTTCGGTTGTGTCGTTACCGTCGGCGTCCTTTAAATAGGGTGGTGCCCAAGCGCGAGTGTCATCGCCGAGCTTGGGTCGCTCAACCTTAATGACATCGGCGCCCAGATCGGCCAGATTTTGCGTACAAAAGGGGCCCGCCAAGACACGCGATAAATCGAGTACGCGGATACCCGTCAGTGGCGCGAGTCGTGGTGGCCCAGAGGCGTTGTGATTTGGACTGTTTGTCATAGATTGTTGCTTGATGAAATTGATACACGCCCAGTTGATGCCTATCCAACTGAACCAAAACTAGCTGACACAAACCGGACTGAGATAGGCCTTACCGATGCAGACCTTACTGCACGCCCCCTTTCGGGCGCGTGCAGTAAAAGACACTTTTAAGCTTTAATTCCGGCATAGCCATGGCTCAAGACCATGATGTCGCGCTCTTTGACCTTGGCCCGAAACCGGATGGCCTCGGTGCCTTCACGCCACATTTCACAGACCAGCGTCTCGCCGGGGAACACCGGTGACGAAAAACGCGTGTCCATTTGAGTCAAGCGGGTTGCATCATTGTCGCAGGCCGCTTGCACAATCGCACGTGCTGCTACACCGTAGGTGCACAGACCATGCAAAATCGGGCGTGGAAACCCAGCGTTAGCAGCAACCTCTAAGTCGGCGTGTAACGGATTGTTATCCGCGCACAGGCGATAGATTAAGGCCGCTTGCGGCAGAGTCGGCAGTTCGCACACTAAGTCTGGTGCACGATCAGGGGTCGCTTGCAGCGCGGCGGGTGCTTCATCGCTTTGGCTCAGGCCGCCATCACCTCGGCAAAACGTCGTCGAAGCGAGTGTGACGTATAGGTTGCCTTCAGGGTCGTGAAGGGTGCGCTCTGACAGTACCAAAGCGCCTTTGTCGGCGCCCTTGTCGATCACGTGTGTGATGCGACCACGACCAATCACGCGCCCTGACGTTGGCAACGGGCGGTGAATCTTTAGCCGTTGCTCGCCATGAACCAGCTTGACCCAGTTCACACCAGCTTTAGGATCTTTCATCCAGAAGCCGGGGTAACCCAACACCACAGCCATTGTCGGAAACGTCTGCATATTTTTTTCGTAGACGTACTTCAATTGCTGTGGATTGGTGGGTTCTTGTCCAAAGCCTATACCGAGCGCGTACAAGATGCTGTCGTTCTCGGTGTAGGTCTGATCAACCTCTGGAAATTTCCAGTTTTTGATATTGTGATAATCCATGATCAGATTGGATCCCAGTCGATAGCGTCAGGTGAGCGGTCCAATGCCATGAAGTGATGGCGCATCGCGGGTGCGGCGATTTCTGCAATCGATTCTGGGGTCCAGCCGGTACTCATGTGTACTGAGCGGATCGGACGTGGCTGGCTAAAGAGCATGATTTCGTTGGCGCGCACACCAAAGATTTGGCCAGTGACGTCTTTCGCGGCAGGGCTCGCTAAGTAAACGGCCATGGGACCAATTTTGTTGGCGTCCATTTTTTGCAATTTTTCGACACGCGCTTTTTCTTCAGGCGTATTGGCTGGAATCGAGCTAGTCATGCGGCTCCAGGCGAAAGGCGCGATACAGTTTGAGCGCACGTTGAAACGTTGCATATCAAGCGCAATCGATTTTGATAAGGCTGCGATACCGAGCTTGGCTGCTGAATAGTTTGCTTGCCCTAAGTTGCCGATCAACCCCGAGGTTGAGGTCATGTGTACGAATGCACCTGACTCTTGCTCGCGAAAGTGATTGGCTGCCGCGCGGCTCACAAAAAATGTGCCATTCAAGTGAACGTCGATCACTTGGCTCCATTCTTCGTCACTCATCTTATGAAAGAGGCGATCACGCAAGTTGCCGGCGTTGTTGACCACGATATCAATGCGACCGAAATGTTCGATTGCCGATTCGATGATGCCGTTGGCGCTAGCACGTGTCGACACGCTGTCGGTATTTGGGACAGCTTGCCCACCCGCGGCAATGATCATATCGGTGACTTGTTGTGCGGGGCCGGCACCTGCGCCAGGGCCTTCGCCCGACAGGGTTGCACCGATGTCGTTGACCACGACTTTTGCACCAGCCGCGGCCATCGCCATTGCAATACCGCGCCCAATTCCGCCGCCTGCGCCTGTGACAACAGCGACTTTACCTGCCAACATTCCACTCATTTCATGCTCTCCAGTTCAATCGTTTACACGATCTAATTGCGTGACACCTGTCGTGTCACAAAAAAATAACCCTTGTGCAGGGTATTCTATAGCCAACATAGTAGAGTGAATCTAAAGTGCGCGGTGTTCAGCATTCACAATGCGAGACTTCAGAGTTTTGGAATATTGCGCAGCCTGTTGGTTTACGCAGACGGCTAACGAGAATCTCAGGGATAACCCTTAATTAAAAAGGACGTTGATGTTTAAGCAATTATTTTTACGCATGATGTGTGTGGGGCTCGCGACGGTTGGGCTGGGCGCGAACCTGTCGGGTGCGGTCGCGCAAGCGCAAACGCAAGCAAAGTGGCCCGAGCGTAGCGTGAGCTTTATTGTGCCGTTTCCACCCGGTGGCCCTGTTGATACGACCGCTCGCTTAACGGCGCAACCACTGTCAGCATTGTGGTCGGTGACAACCCCGATCGAAAATAAAGCAGGCGCCGGCGGTATTGTGGGCGCACAGGCCGCGGCCAAAGCGGCGCCGGATTTCAGAAGTGTCCGTCTGGTGAACATTGCGTTTCCTCCCTGATGCTCTGTTCGTGGTTATGATCGACCTGCCGGCAGCCCGCCTTTGGCGGCGCAATGCCCCCTCCTCCGAACGGGCAATGGGCTGCACGCAACACTCGATCCTCCTTAACGGGTGCAGGCGTGCGTGCAGCGTAGGCTGTCAAGAATGGCAAGATGATCACTTCGCACGGTGATTATATTGCCTTGCGTTATGTTATGCTGAAACCGGCTGCGTCAGATGCAGACGGCTCATCACCTCGTCAAACCTGCGGCGCAAATCTTCGGCAGTGGCAGCAGTGGCAGCGACATAGAAGTCAGGGCGCAGCAGCACATAGGTTGCACCGATGCCGTTCAGCCACTTGGCATAGGTGCCATTGGCGTCAACCGCATCAGCGCCGCTGCCCGCCGCACCAACGCGCACGCTTTGCCCGCCAAGGAAGGCCAGCGCCGCGTTTTGTTCGGCGGTCAGCGCCTTGGCCGGATCGGCCTCGCTGTAGAAGGTGGTGATGCGGATGTCGGTCGGCGTGCCGCCGCAGAAGGGGTGGAGCGAGTCGTCCAGGCGCGCATGGTCGTAGTCGCGCAGGCCACGGCTCTCATCGTAGAGCAGCACCTGCAGGAGCCATTGCGCCACATGCGCGTGGCGCAGGTCGCCAAGCAGGTTGACGGTGAAGATGCGCACGTCGGAATCCGGGTCGCGCAGCATCGCCGCCACGCGCGGCCCGACCATCGCGGGCATCGTCGCAAGCGCCTCGATGGCGCCATTGCGCAATCCGGCGTCTTCCGAGCGCAGGAAACCCAGCAGCACCTCGTCACCCACCTCGACGACCGCCATCATGGCGGCATAAAGGGCGGTCTGGGTACCAGGCAGGAAGATGAACTGGTTATCGCCAATGGTGCGGCCCGTCTGCCGGGTATAGAGGCGAGCCAGCGCCCGGCGGGTATTGGCCTC